>NZ_AUTI01000330.1:0-10558 GCF_000497995.1 Pseudoalteromonas sp. TB25 | reverse complement strand
CGTTTCATTCTTATTTATTTCAGTGGTTGCGGGAGCCTGAACTTATAAAAGGTGAACCGACGACCTTCGGGTTATGAGCCACAATATACACACCAAATTTTAGACATAAAAAAACACGCTTTAAGCGTGCCGTTTCATTCTTATTTATCTCAGTGGTTGCGGGAGCCTGAACTTATAAAAGGTGAACCGACGACCTTCGGGTTATGAACCACAATATACACACTAAATTTTAGACATAAAAAAACACGCTTTAAGCGTGCCGTTTCATTCTTATTTATTTCAGTGGTTGCGGGAGCTTGAACTTATAAAAGGTGAACCGACGACCTTCGGGTTATGAGCCACAATATACACACTAAATTTTAGACATAAAAAAACACGCTTTAAGCGTGTCGTTTCATTCTTATTTATTTCAGTGGTTGCGGGAGCCTGAACTTATAAAAGGTGAACCGACGACCTTCGGGTTATGAGCCACAATATACACACCAAATTTTAGACATAAAAAAACACGCTTTAAGCGTGTCGTTTCATTCTTATTTATTTCAGTGGTTGCGGGAGCCGGATTTGAACCGACGACCTTCGGGTTATGAGCCCGACGAGCTACCAGACTGCTCCATCCCGCGCCTGAAATTTGTAGACTTGTTTAAAGTTGCTTACATTACAACTTGGCTTCCAATTAAAGAATTGGTTGCGGGAGCCGGATTTGAACCGACGACCTTCGGGTTATGAGCCCGACGAGCTACCAGACTGCTCCATCCCGCGCCTGTATATTTTAAGTCTATCGACTACTTTATTTTATCTCTTAAGTTAGAGTTTACAGTAACCTCAATCCCTAAGGAAATTGGTTGCGGGAGCCGGATTTGAACCGACGACCTTCGGGTTATGAGCCCGACGAGCTACCAGACTGCTCCATCCCGCGCCTGTAATTTCTTTAAAGCATTTTCGTAATATTTACGAGCCTGCCTTGAAGAGAGCGCTACTATATAGGAATAAACATTTAATGCAAGGCCTAAACTAATTAAAATTGTTTAACCGAACAAAAAGCAATCAAATCACTATTCTGCGCTCAACCTTTGATGCGGATTAATCATTTTTTGCCATTCCCAGTCGGGATGTCCCATCACTATAAAGTCAGGGTTTTCAGTACTCTCTCGTTGGTTGTACGTTAGCGGGTTAAATTCTGCATCGGTAATACAACCACCGGCTTCTTCAACGATAACTTGTGAAGCACCTGTATCCCACTCTCCCGTTGGACCAATTCTTAAAAAACAATCTGCTTTGCCCTCTGCAACAGTACAGGCTTTTAAAGAACACGAACCAATAGCAATCGTTGTAAACTGGCTATTTAAATACTGACTCACCGCTTCTATTTTTTGGCGGCGGCTCACTGCAAGCGTCAAGCTCTCTGGCGGCGCTACAGATATTTGCTTATCAATTGAGTTTTCACGTTTAAAGGCACCATTTTTAGCTGTAGCAAAATAAGTCACACCTTTTGCAGGCCAATGAATAACGCCAAGCACAGGATGATTATTTTCAATCAATGCAATGTTTACTGCAAAGTCGCCACTTTCTAAAATAAATTCGCCTGTACCATCCATTGGNAACCAATAACGCTGCCAGTCCTGTCTGACGGCGAGTGCTGGTATAGGTGTTTCTTCCGACATAATTGGGATATCGGGCGCAAGTGCTTTTAATCCAGCAACCAGTACGTCATTTGCTGCTAAATCAGCTTTTGTTACAGGCGTATTATCTGATTTCTCTTGTTGGCCAATATCGCCTTTTTTATAAATGGCCATAATTGCATCGCCAGCACGCTCAGCTAATTCAATACACGGTTCGATTAATTTATTCATCGGCAGCTCCAGACGCTAAATACTTATCTAATAATAGCAAAGCTGCAACACTGCGTGCTTCGGTAAAATCTTCTTGGTCTAATAATGACTGCCACTGAGTTAATGGCCACTTAACAACAACAAGCGGCTCTGGTTCGTCGCCAATAAGGGTTTGTGGGTATAATTGCTTAGCAAATAAAATATGCATAGTGGCATTAAAGTAACTCGGCGCCATTGTTACTGTTCTTAATGGTTTAAAATACTCAGCACCAAAGCCAATTTCTTCTTTAAGCTCTCTGTTAGCAGCTTGCTCTGGCGTTTCGCCCGGATCGATTAAGCCTTTAGGAAAACCTAACTGGTAATCGTTTGTGCCCGCACAGTATTCACGTACAAGTAGTAATTCGTTATCTGCACTTAACGGAACAATCATCACTGCTCCCCGGCCACCGCCGCGAATTCGCTCATACTGGCGCTCTTCGTTATTAGAAAACTTTAGCTCTAAAGACTCCACAGTAAACAGGCGGCTTTTAGCGACAACATTGTTACTGAGGATTTGTGGTGGTGTTGGGTGCTTTTTCTGTGTCATTGGCGTTAATTTGCTATCATGGCAGTTAGTTCAATAATAAACCTTATAAGTTGAAATTCCTATGTTAAATTGGTCAAAAATCGATACCGTTTTGCTCGACATGGATGGAACATTACTCGATTTACATTACGACAGTCATTTTTGGCTTAACGTTATCCCTGCGCAACACGCATTAGCGAGAGGCATTAGCCTTGATGCAGCTAAAGCAGATATTTTAAAACGCTATCAAGCTGTGAGCGGTCAAATACAGTGGTATTGTTTAGATTATTGGGAGCAGCAATTAAGCTTGCCTATAATGGAGCTTAAACGAGAGTCTCAGCATTTAATTAAAATGCGCGAAGACGTACCTCATTTTTTAACCGAGCTTAAAAAAGCAGGCAAAGAGTTAATTTTACTTACCAACGCCCACCCTGAGAGTGTCATGCTGAAATTTGAGCATACAGCGATTGATAACTACCTAGATGGTGTAGTGTCTACTCATGAATATGGAGTAAGTAAAGAGCAGCAAAGTTTGTGGCACCAAGTACAAAAAGACTTAGGGTTTAATAAGCAGCGCACTTTGTTTGTAGATGACAGTGTGCCGGTATTAAATGCCGCACGAGAATACGGCATTGAGCACTTACTTGCAGTTGCTAACCCTGATAGCCAACAACCACATAACGAAATAGCCGATTACCTGAGTGTTACCGACTATCGTAAGATTATTTAACTCAGTTTACTTGGGCTAGATTTTTGGGTAACGCGCTTCAAGGCCTTGGTATACTAACTTTGCAAAATCTGCATGTTCTGTATCAAGGCTTTTAACTACTTCAACTAAATGCTCGTTATCTTCTTGCCCGTTCCATTCTTTAATATAGCTACCATCTTTGTAACCGTGATCTTGGCGGAAAAAGTTTAACGTATTTTTACCTACGTAGCCGCGATATAAATCATCAATATCCATACCCATTTGCGCCATACAGCCGGCAAAGGCAGCGGCATTAAACGTTTTATCTGCAACAGCAGAAGCCGCTAATATTTCTAGCGTTTGTTTAAAGTCATCCGCTTGTTGAGCATTACTAAGCTCAGTTTCAAGTTGCTTTGCTAAGTCTTCGTAGCTAGTTTTACCGTCAATTCTAAGCGATAGACCAAAATGAAAAATATCAACCAACTCTAAAATAACTTGTTCAGTATCTGGTGTTTGTTTTTTCCACCATTTCCAACCATGATGATCCAGCATTTCAGCGCACTCAACCCAAATAGCGCGGTACCATTCGAATCCTTGAGTAAACCATTGCTCATGTACTTTAGTGTTCATGGCGTTTTGCATTTCTAGCATAACTACTAGCTTGTTTAAATTGGCAGACATATTCATTCCTGTCGTTTTTGATTAGTGTAATAGTACAGATAAAGGAAGCTTAACGCATCAGCACTATCTTAATATGTAGTTTACTTTGAGCCGCTAAATTCAGCCCATGAATCAATTAAATCAATGAAATCTTCAAAGCCACAACCACTACTTAAACCATTTTCTTCAAGCGCTAAATCGTCATCTTGATACGCTATTAGGTCTTCACTGTCTTGATGAAGCGCATGGGCTTCAAATAATGCTTCGTCTTTAGTTAATATTAAATCTATTTCTTGGCCTTTTAGCGTTAGCGGCTCATAGCTTGAACTCACCGATGCAATAAGCGCTTGCACCATAGCTACTTTATCTTTGCCTATTTCTTCGTTTAGCCAGCGACCAATAATAGCGTGTTCACTGCTTATTTTAATACGTAGCCCACTAATAGGGTCGCGAATAAATTGATATTCCATAGGGTTTGCCTGTAAATCTTTAATTGCGTAATTATATACGTAAACGCCCGCAAACCACAGGACATATAAAGTAAAATAGCGCCACATGGGCGCTATTTCACTCAACTTTAAAGCCGTTAACTTCGCGATCTATAACGCGCTGCGTCAATAATCGACCATAAGTAAATAATAGGCACAAGTACAAAGCCTACAAGCACATAAATTAGTGCGTAACTTATTATAATAGCGAGTGCAAAAAATATAGCCGCTAAAATACGCCCTTGCACTAACTGCCCTAAACCAGGAAAAAATATATTACATAATGCTGCGATTACATTACCGCCAGAACCTTGATCTGCCATACTAACCTCTGTATTTATTTGATTTTATAATTATTTACTTACACACTCTATGCCAATTTATTAAAGCTTACAAATCAAATAGTTAAATTAGTCTAGATTTAGAGAGTTAGTAAATTTTGCTAACTTTAGGTCAAATTAGCAATTTTTATTGTGCGTTTACACTTTTTGTTTGTTCAAAAAAATAGCAAGTTACTCGTTTTTAAGGCTATTTTATAAATAGCTGTTTATAAAAACAGTATTTTATTTAGCCTAACAAAAACACCTGTTATACTGCCCACAATATTGATTAAAAAGGCGTAACGATGGACGTTTCACAATTACTCGATGGCTTAAATGACAAACAACGCGATGCCGTTGCAGCCCCACTACAAAACATGCTGGTATTAGCAGGTGCTGGGTCTGGTAAAACACGAGTGTTAGTTCATCGTATTGCGTGGCTTATGCAAGTTGAGCAAGCATCTGCTTACAGTATTTTTGCTGTAACCTTTACTAATAAAGCGGCTAAAGAAATGCGTAGCCGCGTTGAAGAAACACTAAAAGCCCCTGTAGGCGGTATGTGGATTGGTACATTCCATGGTTTATCGCATCGTATCTTACGTGCTCATCATCGTGAAGCTAACTTACCTGAAGCCTTTCAAATTTTAGACTCTGACGATCAACTTAGGATGATCAAGCGCTTACTAAAATCGATGAATATTGATGATAAAAAATGGCCAGCTAAACAATTTGGCTGGTACATAAGCGCCAAAAAAGATGAAGCACTTCGCCCTAAAGATATTCAAGCATACGATATTAACGAGCAAATGATGCTGCGTGTTTACGCCGCCTATCAAGAAGCCTGTGATAGAGCAGGCCTAGTTGATTTTGCCGAAATATTACTACGCAGCTACGAAGTGTTAAAAAATAACCCTACGTTACTACGTCATTACCAGCAACGCTTTGCACATATGCTCGTAGACGAGTTCCAAGATACAAATACCATCCAATATGCATGGTTAAAGTTACTTGCAGGCGATACAAGCAGTATCATGATTGTAGGCGACGATGACCAAAGTATTTACGGTTGGCGCGGTGCTAAAATCGAAAATATTAAACGATTTTTAACTGACTTTAGCGCAGAAACCATTCGTCTTGAACAAAACTACCGTTCAACTGCAACTATTTTGAAAGCGTCTAATGCATTAATTCAAAATAACTCAGAGCGTATGGGTAAAAGCTTATGGACCGACGGTAACGATGGCGAGCCAATTTCTATTTATGCAGCATTTAATGAATTAGACGAAGCACGCTTTGTAAGTAGCAAACTACGAAGCTGGTTAAATGCAGGGAATGCCCTACAAGATGCAGCAATTTTATACCGTAGTAACGCGCAATCTCGTGTACTCGAGGAAGCCATGCTACAAGAAGGCTTAAAATACCGTATTTATGGTGGTATGCGATTCTTCGAACGACAAGAAATTAAAGATGCGTTGTCGTACTTACGCCTAGTAGGTAATCGTCAAGACGATGCCGCGTTTGAGCGTGTAATTAATACGCCAGCACGCGGTATTGGCGACAAAACATTGAGCCATATACGCGACTGTGCACGAGCAGAATCGTTACCGCTTTGGTATGCCGCAAAAGCAATTGTAGAACAACAGCATTTATCTGGTCGTGCTTCGGGTGCAGTAAGTAAGTTTGTAGAACTCGTTGAACAAATAGAAGATAAAATTAGCGATCTAACTTTGCATGAGCAAGCCAAGTACACAATTCAAACCTCAGGCTTGATGGCAATGTACCAAGCTGAAAAAGGTGAAAAAGGCCGTGCTCGCGTAGAAAACTTAGAAGAGCTAATTAGCGCATGTGACCAGTACGAACTTCCTGAAGACGAAGAATACAGCTCGCCTTTACAAGGCTTTTTAGCCCATACGTCACTTGAGTCAGGTGAAGGACAAGCAGAAGAACACGAAGACGCCGTACAAATGATGACGCTTCACTCAGCTAAAGGCTTAGAGTTTCCGCTAGTGTTTATGGTAGGCGTAGAAGAAGGCATGTTCCCTTCTCAGCAAAGCAACGAAGAGTCGGGTCGCTTAGAAGAAGAGCGCCGCCTTTGTTATGTAGGCATGACACGAGCAATGGATAAGTTATACATTAGCCATGCTGAGAGTCGCCGTTTATACGGGCAAGAGAAATACCATAGCCCATCTCGCTTTTTACGCGAAATCCCTGAAGACTGCGTAGAAGAAATTCGTATTAAAACACAGGTTTCTCGTCCACCTGCCGCCGGGCGTTTTAGCGCATCAGTTAGCCATGCAGCATTTGAAGACAGTGGCTTTAACTTAGGGCAACGAGTTTTGCATGCTAAGTTTGGTGTTGGTACCGTACTTAATTACGAAGGCAGTGGCGCGCAATCTCGCGTACAAGTTAACTTTGACGACCTTGGTAGCAAATGGTTAGTAACGGCTTATGCACGATTACAAGCGGTATAAAACACACCTAAATGAATTAAAACAACAACTAGCTGGCGCGTATCATCGCCAGCTAGTATTAATTACTGGCAGCTCAGCTTGGTGTTGTGAATTACTTAACTCATTAATAGATGAAAACAATACACTTGTTGTATCCAAGCAGTGCGCGATTAAAAATTCGTACTGGCCTACTCGCACACACCAAATTTTAGGGCAAGAATTTGCCCATGCTGTTTACGATGGTTTTAGTGGTTTGCACCCTGATAAACTTGCAGCACTTGCCGGCACCGTTAAAGCAGGCGGTATACTGTTTTTATTACTACCTGAATTAGATGATTTAGCCTCTTGGCAAGATCCCGCATTAAGCACAGTGCAATCACATGGTCACACCATTGACTGTAGTTTATTTAATCAACGTTTCGCGACTATTATTAAACCGTCGCCCGCTTTTCACTTTAGTGAAAAAAATGGCTGTATTAGTAATAACGCTAGCTATGTAATGCATAATAAAATTGATTATGAGCCACAGCAAAACTGTATTGAGCAAATAGTAAAAGTAGCTAACGGCCGTGCCAACAGGCCTTTACTCATTAATGCCGATAGAGGCAGAGGTAAGTCGGCAGCACTTGGCTTAGCCGCGGCAAAACTAACTGATAAAAAAGTAATTATTTGCAGCACTCAGTTTAAAGCGACCCATAGCAGCTTTAAACATTTAGCCCAAGAGTTAAGCCTGCAATACAACGCTGAACATAAACAGCTCGCCAACTTGCACTACGTTGCACCTGACGCGTTATTAAACACACTACCTGAGTGCGATTTACTACTCGTTGATGAAGCTGCAGCAATCCCTGTTCCGTTATTACTAAAAATGCTAGCTCATTATCCTCGTATAGTCTTTGCAAGCACTCTAGTTGGATATGAAGGAAATGGTAGGGGTTATACCATTCGCTTTAGTAACTATATAAAAGCGCACTATAAAGCCTCTAAAGTTGTAACGCTTGATGAGCCACTGCGTTTTGCTAAATACGATCCCCTCGAGAAGCACATTCGCACCTTGCTTGCACTCGATGCAGAATATATAGAGTTAAGTAGTGATCAATTAGAGCAGCCAGTTCATAGCGAAATAACTCAGCAATCCCTTGTAAACAATGAATCTTTACTGCAGCAAGTTATTGCCCTACTTGCACTGGCTCACTATCAAAGTAGTGTCAACGACTTACGCCAACTACTAGACGCACCATCGCAAAGACTATTTATTAGCAAAATTAATAATCAATTAGTTGGCGTATGCTTAATCGCCATAGAAGGTGGTTTAAGTGAAGAACTTGCCCTACAGGTTATAAGTGGAGAGCGCCGTCCGCAAGGACATTTAATGGCGCAAGCACTCTCACAACTTAGCTTTAATAATGACTGTTTAACGAAACTGAGCGCTCGCGTTGTACGAATAGCGATTGATCCGAGTTCCCACAATATAGGACTTGGTAAAAAGTTACTTAGTTATTGCGAATCACAGGTAAAAAGCCAATGTAGTTGGCTTGGTGCAAGCTTTGGCGCAACGGCGCAGTTACTTAATTTTTGGCAAAACCTAGGATTTGATACTGTAAAATTAGGTTATCAACGCGATAAAAGCACCGCTGAACATTCGGCGCTTGTAGTTAAATGCTTAAGCGACAAAAGTACAATTCTTCACCCCCTAAAAAAGCAGTTTAAAATCGATTTCTTTTATGCTCTTTTAACACACTTTAAAACACTAGATTGGCAACTCGTGAATATAATAATTGAAGGATTTAGCGACGAGTTAATAAGCCTAGAGACTCACGAGCGATTAGCGCTGCTCACTAAAAGTAACTTCACTCAATTTAGTATCTCTGCAACTCTTTGGCAGTTACTGAGCCAGTCACCTTCTTATATATCTCAATTAACAGAGTCTGATAAACAACTTTTAATAAAGTTAGTACTTCAAAATGAAAGTAATGAAAAAGTGATTCAACACTTAGGATTATTAGGAAAAAAACAGCTTGAGAATCAATTTAAACGTGCCATAAAAAACCTCACTAGCACCATCTAATAATTTCTAGTTGCCCTATCTCTGTTAAATTTTATCCATCTTTAAGCTATTTATTTAATTTGTTCTATCCTTAAAGCATTAATAGGTAAATTAAGATAAAGGCATGGAATTAATAAACTTTAAAGTGGGCTGCAAAACAATTTCGCTAAAAATACTCGATATTTTATTAACTGAGCGCTTTGACAATAATCTAACAACTTTACCAAACAATAATAAAAGCTTTATTGGTGTTAAAGATTATATGGATACACCAACACCTGTTTTTGATTTAGGTATTATTTTAAATAATATCTCAACCGAACAAAGTAATGCGCATGTACTAAAACAACTAAGAATATGGCAAGACAAACTATTAAACTGGTTTAATACCCTTCATAGTAACTTATTAAATAGCTCGGCTTCTATTTCAAATAATGACGCCGAACTACAAGATTTTGTTTTGTTTTACAAAGAATTCAACACCGACAATGAAGACTTAAAATTAACAATGTCTCGGCTTGACGAGCCCTTCNCAGCCATAGCAGCCCATAATCAAAGTGATGATAAACACACATCAGCTCTGCTCGACAAAATTAAGCGCAGTAGTCTAATTCAGCTTGAGCGTTTATTTGAATCCGCTAAAGAGCAAATAACCTTAGACTATAAACCTATTATTGTTTTCACCACCAAAGATGGATTAAATCCACATGTTGGTTTATTAGTAGATAAGGTTGAAGATAATATCGACTATAAAAAAGAAGACATAAAGCCACTGGATAAGCTCACTGAGGTTGGTTTTGATCTAGACCCACAAACTAAAAATATGATGCTAGGATTAATCAAGCTCCCCCAAAAGCATAGTGTATTAATTGATCCAAGCGTAATATTTAAACCAGCTCAACTAGAAGAATCTGAAAGTGAAGAAACCCAAGCTTACGGACTATTTTAAATAGCCTTTAGATTTGGCTATAAACTTTAGTACTTAAGTAATGAGCTATTAAGTTCGAGTTATGACTGCAGGACCTCGAGTAAGTAATGTTCGCTATTCCCTTATATTTAAATTTTCCAGAATATCGTGGTTCCCACAGCGGTGGAGAGTCACAGTGAAATGCTACACACTCTTTGCGTCGGGAGTCGCTACGATCGCCCGACCTACGTGATGGGTGTTGATGTGAGTGTGTGTTAATTGCGCGTATTTTACTTTTCTGCAGACGTAAAAAAGCCCGACTATTTCTAGTCGGGCTCTCTACAATTTGAAGCCTGGTAATGTCCTACTTTCACATAGCAAATGCTACACTATCATCGGCGCTGTTTCGTTTCACTACTGAGTTCGGCATGGAATCAGGTGGGTCCAAAACGCTATTGTCACCAAGCAAATTAGGTGCAAAGAATCAATGACAAGCACGTAGTGCTACCATTTTCTTTGCGCAAGGTGCCTCAACTTTAACGCTACGCGCTAAGAGTCACCTCTTGAATTTGGAAAATATCTGATAATATTTTTTAAGTCTTTC
>NZ_AUTI01000329.1:0-14055 GCF_000497995.1 Pseudoalteromonas sp. TB25 | reverse complement strand
GGTCAGTCTTTGGCAAGCCAAGGTATTACTAAAGAAGTGATCCCTCCTTATTACAGCGTTAAAGAAGTTGTTTTACCATTTGCTAAGTTTCAGGGTGTGGATCCAATTCGTGGCCCTGAGATGCGCTCAACGGGTGAAGTGATGGGTGTTGGTGATACTTTCGCCGAAGCATTCGCAAAAGCACAATTAGGTGCAAGCAACACTTTACCACGCGGTGGTCGCGCGTTATTATCTGTTCGTAATAGCGATAAGCCACGCATTGTTGAATTAGCCAAGATTATGACCGACTTAGGTTTTGAACTTGACGCAACGGGTGGCACGGCACAAGCTCTTGAAGAAGCTGGCATTGAAGTACGACGTGTAAACAAAGTATATGAAGGCCGCCCGCATATTCTTGATTATATCAAGAATAAAGAGTACAGCTATATCGTTAATACCACCGAAGGTCGCCAAGCGATCGAAGATTCGAAGGTGTTACGTCGTGGTGCATTGCAAAATAAAACCAACTATACGACAACCTTGAACGCGGCTTTTGCTAACTGTACTGCTAACAAAGCAGATGACCGTAGTAAAGTAACGTCAGTTCAAGAGCTACACCTGCGATTGAACTAAGGAAATGTGCCAAGGCCAACTAGGGCCTTGGTGTTAAGTGAGAAAAGTATGCAATCAATTCCGATGACAGTTCGTGGCGCAGATTTACTGCGCAAAGAGCTTAACGAATTAAAAACAGTTACCCGTCCAAAAATTATAGCCGACATTGCTGTTGCGCGTGAACACGGTGACTTAAAAGAAAACGCTGAGTACCACGCTGCACGTGAGCAACAGGGTTTTTGTGAAGGTCGTATTCAAGAAATTGAAGCTAAACTTTCAAATGTTCAGATAATCGACGTAACTAAAATGCCAAATACGGGCAAAGTTATTTTTGGTACTACCGTAACTATAGTAAATGTAGATACGGATGCTGAAGTGAAATACCGTATTGTAGGCGATGATGAAGCAGATATTAAAAACAACTTAATTTCTGTTAATTCACCGATTGCACGTGGCTTAATTGGTAAACAAGTAGACGATGCAGTGTCTATCCAAACGCCAAAAGGTATCGTTGAGTACGAAATCATTGAAGTTGAGTATCTTTAACGCATAACTCACTTTAACGTTTTAAATAAAAACCGATGTATTTACATCGGTTTTTTTATGCCTTAAATAAATCACTATACTGATAAGGGTATTCATATTGCATAAAGAGTAAGCATGATGATATAGGTACATAATCACTTCATTAAAAGGAACACTCAATGGCTAATATACTTTACCCAGCGCCTTTAAAAGTAGGCTCTAAAATTGCTATTTGCTCGCTTTCATCTGGGCTAAAAGAAAAGTATCACGGACGCTTAGATATTGTTATAAATGGACTAAAACAACGAGGGTATAATGTTGTTGAAGGCGAGTTTTTACGTCAAAACAAACCACGTGAACAGCTTAATGCTAAAGCGCATGCTAAGCAGCTAATGGGTTTTTTATTAGATGATGAAATAGATGCGATTATGCCGCCAATGGGTGGTGAGCTGGCAATGGAAATACTGCCACTACTTGATTTTAAAGCTATTAAAGAAGCAAAGCCTAAGTGGTTAGTTGGTTTTTCTGATGTGAGTACTATTGCATGTGCACTCACTGCTAAGTGCCAATGGGCAACCCTTCACAGCGCCAATCTTATGCAGTTACACCCAGATGAAAAAAATCCGTACAGCTTACAAATATTTGAAACTCTGACCTACGAAGCCGGTAGTAAATTTGAGCAAGGTCCTTCTTCTTTATACCAAAAAAATAAGCCTAATTACGCGCAAAGTCCGAACGAATTACTCAGCCCGAGTGAGCCCACAAACTGGCAATGTTTAAACTACACAGATAAACGTACCATAGAAATGTCTGGCCGGTTATTTGGTGGGTGTTTAGATACCGTAGGTTTATTGCTCGACTCGCCATTTTTAGCGCTGCATGAGTTTAAAAAGGACAGTGCGCCCGAAGGGCTTATTTTATACCTCGAAAACTCAGAACTTACACCAACAACCGTTGCACGATTTTTACTGTCATTAAAATTAGCCGGAATATTTGATGATATCAATGGCTTGGTTTTAGGGAGAAGTGAAATAACACAAGGTCATTACGATGCCTTTGATTATCGCCATGCGTTAGATGTAGCGCTAGGTGGGTGTTTATTTCCTGTAATTTTTGATGCGGATATAGGGCACGTTCAACCTAACTTAAATTTGGTAAATGGTGCTACCTGTACGCTAGTTGCTGATATAAACGAAGGTATAGTAGATCGCGCATCGTTAAATATTCAACTTTCGTAGTTTTTATTGTATTTAGTTTTGAAAAACAAATAAATACAAGCGTATAATATGCCTACAGTAAGTGCTAATGCTTACTGTAAATTCTCAGGGCGGGGTGAAATTCCCCACCGGCGGTATGTTTAATATTTTTTATGACTTAAACGAGCCCGCGAGCGCTTTATTTAACTTATTTTAGGTTAAGTAAAGGTCAAGCAGATCTGGTGAGATGCCAGAGCCGACGGTTACAGTCCGGATGAAAGAGAATATGGCTTATTATACTAAAACCAATTTTATTAAAGACATGACCGTTGTATCGCGTTAAGTGAGCTATTTTCTTTGCGCTATAATTAGTCACTAATTTAATGTTATTGGTATAACAGTGTGCGCTGCATTTTGCTGCGTGCTTTTTGTTATTTTATTTAAGCTATTTTGGTAGTGATCGCTTTAAATTTAAGTGATGTATTACTGATCCTTTCACAGTCCTGAATCTATTATTTTTATTTGGAATATAATGATGATTCAGTCTCTACTTACTCAATTCGGCGAAAGCCATACCCGCGTACAAAGCGCCATCACTGCACTACAGCAAGGCCAAGGCGTACTTGTTGTTGATGATGAAAACCGTGAAAATGAAGGCGACTTTGTTTTTTCAGCTGAGCATTTAACGACTTCTCAAATGGCCGAAATGATCCGCGAAGGCAGCGGTATTGTTTGTTTATGCATGGGGGATGAGCGCATTAAACAGCTCGACTTACCGCAAATGGTAGCTAACAATACGAGTCAAAATAACACCGCTTATACAGTCACTATTGAAGCTAAGCATGGCGTAACAACAGGAGTGTCTGCTGCTGATAGAGTAACTACTATAAAAGCAGCGACAGCGGATAATGCAAAACCAAGTGATTTATCGCGCCCAGGGCATGTATTTGGTTTAAAGGCACAAACGGGTGGCGTATTAGTGCGTCGCGGTCATACCGAAGCATCCGTTGATTTAATGCAACTTGCCGGCTTAAAACCATTTGGCGTAATTTGCGAACTAACAAATCCTGATGGTTCAATGGCGCGCTTACCTGAGGTGAGTGATTATGCTAATAAACATAGTATGACCGTGGTTTCTATTGAAGATTTAGTGCAATACATTCAGGCTGCACAGCGCAAAGTAAGTTAAACTGCTTTAAAGCAAAAAAACCACTTATTTAAATAAGTGGTTTTTTAATATTGTTATCATTTAAGTTTATAACGTATTACTTATAAAACCTGAATAACTTGCTCTTTTGCTAAGCGAGATTTAGGTAATTTAGCATTATAATCTTCAGCGCTATCATGATAGCCAAGTACTAATGCGACGTCGCATACGTAACCGTCAAGTTCTTTTTCAAAGACTTCGCCAATCAGCTCGGCATCTACGCCTTCCATTGGGGTTGAATCAATGCCTAAACGTGCAGCGGCATGCATAGTGTTACCTAGTGCAATGTAAGTTTGTGCTTTAGTCCACTCTTCATTAACGCCTTGCTCATCAGTATTCATATCAACAAACGCATAAGCACCAAAAGCTTGTTCGCGATTTTCTGCTTTAGTACGACCATTTTTAATATCTGCATCAATAACTTGTGCGTAATCATCGCGGGTATATTTAGGGTTGTGAGCAAATAATATTATATGCGACGCTGTTTTAATATGTGGCTGGTTAAACGCAAATTTATTAGCAAATGTACTGTGCATACGCTCTTTGGCTTCATCTGATTCAATTACGATGAATTTCCAAGGTTGCGAGTTAATTGATGATGGAGATAAGCGCATAGCTTCGTAAATAACTGCTAAATCGTCTTGAGATACACGTTTCGTTGCATCGTAACGTTTTGCTGTGTAACGCTTTTCTAAGTCATTAATAATAGGGTGGGTCATTGGTTTCTCCAAAATAAATAAGATTAGCTGTACAAAGTATTCGTCATTTACTTTATGTATAAATAATACAGCTTGCTTTGCATTAAATAAATCGCATAATCATTGAATCATTATCAAATATAAATAGATAATATGAATATAGAAGATTTAAAACTTATTTTAAAAGTCGCTGAGTTTAGAAGCATTACGCTTGCAGCTGCTAAATTAGATATGCGTACAGCCACAGCAAGCGCTGCTATTAAGCGTGTTGAGTCTGCGCTTGGTAGTGAACTATTTGTTCGTACAACACGTCATTTAAGGTTATCGGCTGCTGGGGAGCGCTACATACCACAATGTGAGCAGGCTTTAGCAGTACTTGAACTTGCAAAGCAAAACCTTAAAGGTGAACATGACGAAATCGAAGGGGAGTTACGTGTTGCACTTTCATCTGATTTGGGGCGCAATTTAGTGATCCCATGGATTGATGAGCTCATGGATAGTTATCCTAAGTTAAGCCTACGAACACATATAAGTGATAGTAATATCGACTTTTATCGTGACTCAGTTGATATAGCACTTCGTTATGGCTCGCCTAATGATGCAAGTGTTTATGGTTTTAAAATTTGTAACGTACCACGCTTATTATGTGCAACTGACGAATACCTCTTACAAAACGGGACTCCCGTGCATCCTGATGATCTAGCGTCGCATCAAGGTTTGTTTTATCAGTTGCAGGATATTATAAATAATACGTGGGAATTCAGTGATGGTGAGTCAAAATATAAAGTTAAAATGGGTGGCAGGCGCGCCTCAAACGACGGCGATTTAGTAAGGCGCTGGTGCGTTGCGGGTAAGGGCTTAGCTGTAAAGTCGGCACTTGATATAGCCGACGATTTGCTTAACGACAGGGTGGTTACCGTAATGCCAAATTATCAACATGTTAATGGTGAACTTTGGCTTATTTGCCCAAGTAGGCAGTCAATAACCCCTGCGGTGCGTTTACTACGTGATGCATGCAGAGCAAAATCCCAAGCAATTTTGCAGCAGTTGGTAAATAAAGGAATTATTGATAAAAGCGTACTGAGCTAATTAAGGAAGAGTTATGCAAGTTGATGATATTAGGGTTTTTATTCCCTGTAAAAGCTATGAGCAATCTCAGCGCTTTTATAAAGCGCTTGGATTTAAGATTGAAGATGCCTCAAATGATTTATGTGTGTGTACCTTTGGCGAATGTACGTTCTTTTTACAGCGTTATTATAATAAAACGTTTGCTGAAAACTTAATGCTGCAACTTTGTGTGTTAAATATAGATGAAGCATACGAACTCATTAGTAACCTAAACGGTTTTGACATCCGCTTTGAGGGTATAAAGCAAGAACCTTGGGGTAGCGTTATTTACTTATGGGGACCATCGGGTGAGCTTTGGCACGTAACTGAATTAAATTAAAAATAAAAAGGAATAAATATGAAATTTAATAAATATATAATCATTTTGATGGCGGCCTTACTTGCTTCTTGTAGCTCGTTTATGAGTAACAATACAGGTAAAAATACACAATCTAGTAGCTTAATGGATTTTTTATATCCTGATCAACAAAGCCGTGCTACCTATAAACCTGAAATACCTGTTTTAAAACTCCCTGTTACCGTCGGAATTGCATTTGTACCGTCTAAAAACTGGCAGCCAGACGGGTTAGAGACCCAAAACCAAGTCGAATTACTCGAAAAAGTAAAAAAGTCATTTCTTCAATATGATTACATTGACCGCATTGAAGTTATACCAAGCACCTATTTAAAGGGTGGTGAAGGTTTTGCAACACTCGAGCAAGTAGGGCGACTTTACGATGTAGATGTAATGGCACTGGTTTCATATGATCAAATTACGCAATCTTATGAAAATAATGCAGCCTTACTTTATTGGACAATAGTGGGTATGTACGTTATTCCAGGTAATGAAAATACAATCCAAACCTTTGTGGATACAGCTGTTTTTGATATTAAAAGTAGAAAAATGCTATTTAGAGCACCTGGTATAAGTAAGCTTGAAAAAAGAACAACAGCAATAGGTATTGATGAAACGTTATCTGAAAAGTCGGCTGAAGGTTTTAATCTAGCGGTTAGTGATATGAGTACTAATTTAGATGAAGAACTAGCAAGGTTTAAAACACGTGTTAAAGAAGAGAAAATTGCAAAAGTCGAAAATAAAGATGGCTCCAGCAGCGGTGGATCTTTGAGTATTTATATACTCGTTTTGTTGTCGTTATTAGTTATGCGTAGCAAAAAAGTTTAAAGCAAAAAATAGCTAAGTACTTTAATAATGCCACCTACTTTGAGCAGGTGGCATTATTTTTTATTCGCTAACTTAGCTTAACTTAGCTTTTTATTAAAAAACTCAACGGTACGTTGCCATGCAAGCTCGGCATTGTCCTTATCATATCGACCTGTAGAGTCGTTATGAAATCCATGATTTGCCCCTTTATACATATACATAGTGTACTCAACGTTATTGGTTTTTAAGTCTTGTTCGTACTGTGGCCACGACGCGTTTACACGTTTATCAAGCTCGCCTAATTGAATCATTAATGGTGCTTTAATGTTTTTACGTAAACTTTCGCTGGCTGGAGTACCGTAAAAAGGCACTCCGGCGCTGATTAAATTACTATCTACTGCCGCTAAATAATTAACAATGTAGCCACCAAAACAAAAACCGACAGCGCCTAACTTACCGTTACTGTTAGCATGCGATTTTAAAAAGTGTGCTGCGGCTACAAAATCGTTTTGAATCTTAGCGCGGTCCATGGTTTTTTGCATAGCGCGTCCTTCATCATCGTTACCAGGGTAGCCACCCAGTGGAAAGAGCGCATCGGGCGCAAATGCAATAAAACCTACCTTCGCTAAGCGTCTTGCTACATCCTTTACGTATGGGTTTAATCCACGATTTTCGTGTATCACAAGAACAACAGGGAGCTTACCTTCTATGTTTTTAGGGGTTGCTAAGTAACCCTTGCCTTTACCGTGCCCGTTTGGCGAATCGAATTCTTCGTACGTTGCCGTTATATCGTCATCGTTAAACGACACTTGTTCAGCCAGCGCGTAATTAGGTAATAATGCTGATGTAAGTACAGCCATTGAAAAACCAAGTGCAGCAAGCCCTCCGAGTTTTTTCATAAAAGTACGACGGTCTATTAAACCGTGGGCGTATTCGTCATACCAATCAAAGGCTTCTTGAGGAATGTGATCAGAGGGAGATGTATTCATGGCTGTTCCTTAATTTTATTTTGTTATTTAAATACAATAACGTATTAGGAATAAAAAACGAGCAATATTTTCTCTCTTTTTATCGAATTATTAATAAAGCCCAAATACTTATTCTCTTGAAGATATTTCTTTATTATCAAAATTTAATATGTCCTTTATCGTTAGTTCACTCAAGTTTCTACCATCTTTTAATTTAATTTCTACAGTAGTTAGGATATAAACTTGAATACTTAAAACAAGCATAAATGCTGGCATTAAAATATAGAATAGATGCCCTACATTGTTAGCTTTATATTCTCTTTTAACTGTTTTATAAAAAGAGCTAATATTCAAGTAATATAAGTAGAATGATAACAACAATAAAATAATGCTAATTGATAAGTAGATGTAGCTAAGTGATTCAGATGAATTAGCTCTTAAAAAGCTAATTGTAGATGTATAAAAAATTAGACCGACTAATCCAAAATTTCTAATTGCATCAAAGATATCTTTGATTTTTGTTTTCTCATCGTGCCATTGTGCCATCTTAATAAAGTCTTTTTTGAATGCGAAATAATAACTTACACTTGGTTCATAGTTATTTCAAATAAAAAACTCGGCATAGTATGCCGAGCTTTTTTGGTTAGGATGTTACTTAATTTAGCTATTTGTAGGCGCTGGTTGGGCATCTACTAGTGGTGGCTTGCCACGCATTTTACGTACTAATCGTTTAGCATCTTCTAGTGCAACATACTGGCACGGTATAAGTATCAGTGTAATTACTGTGGCAAATAACACACCAAAAGCAAGTGATACAGCCATTGGGATAACAATTTTAGCTTGTAAACTCGTTTCAAAAATAATTGGCATTACACCAATAAAGGTAGTGATTGAGGTAAGTAATATCGCTCTAAAGCGACGAGCACCGGCTTGCATTACAGCATCCTTAATCGCAACACCTTCAGCGCGTGCTTTGTTTACAAAATCAACCATAACGAGGGAATCATTTACGACCACACCCGCTACAGCAATAATGCCAAACATCGATAAGCTACTCATGGTCATACCTAAAATCATATGCCCAAACATCGCGCCCACTACACCAAACGGAATAACCGACATTATAATAAGTGGCTGCGAGTAAGAGCGAAGCGGAATGGCTAACAAGGCAAATATAATCATCATTGATATACCAAAATCACGAAGCTGCTCTGAAGCGCTATCCATCTCTTCTTGAATGCGCCCAGCTACATCACTTGTAACGCCAGGGTAGCTCTTAAGTAATGTTGGTAAGTATTCATCACGAATTTCTTCTGCAATCGCAAATGGTTCGGCTTTGTCGGTATTTACCGCAGCCCATACGTTTACAGTGCGTTTAGAGTTTTCTCGGCGAATACGGTTTACACCGTCAACAAGCTTAACTTCGGCTACTTCACTTAGCGGTACTTCAGCGCCTGTAGGCGTAATAATACGCACACTTGCTATGTCACTTATTGAGTTACGTTCGTCTTCTGGATAGCGGATCATGACTTTAATTTCTTCGCCTTCACGCAATATTCGCTGCGCTTCTAAGCCGTAGTAACTAAAGCTAACTTGCGACGCTACATCAGCAAGCGTTAAACCCATGCTGTAAGCGAGTGGTTTTAAATCAAGTTGCACTTCGTCGGTAGCGCTTTGCATTGAATCGTTTACGTCGCCAACGCCTTCCATTGTTTGTAATTTGGCTTTTAATTTACCAGCCACTTCTTTTAGCTCGTCAGCATTTTTGCCTTCAAGTTTAAAGCTAACGTCGCCATCATCTCGACCGCCATTCATTATACTGTCTTGAATGGTCATGGTTTTAATGCCGGGTAGAGCGGGCATTTGCTCACGCCATAATGCACTTAGGGCAAAGGTGTCGATAGGGCGTAAATCAGGCTCTACCAAAATGGCCATAATATTTGCTTCAGTTCGTCCGCGAAGGCTTACCGATAAATCGCGGATCATCGGTTTACCGTATTGCTCTTGTAGTTGCTGATCGACCTGTAACAACACGCTTTCTATTTTACGTGCAGTTTCAAGTGTTGCTTGCTCAGATGAGGCAAGGTTCATCTCTATATCAATACGTGGAAAGTCGTGCGGTATTTTAGGGTTTGGTACAAACTTAACTAAACCACCTGCAAACATACCTGCGCTTACAATAAGCAAACACATAAAGCCAACAATTACGGTATAGCGGTAGTGAATACAGCGGCCAACAAAAGGAAGGTAGTAGTTATTCACAAAGCCTTTTAAACCACTATCAATCACCATACGTAAGCGATGTAATAGATTTTTAGGATTTGGTTTACGCGGGTTCATTGCTGCAATATGCGCAGGTAAAATTAGTTTTGATTCAATGAGTGAAAAAATCAAACATAAAATAATCACGCCACCAATGGCCTTAGAAAAAGCAGCGCCAGGGCCTGTTGCCATTGTTTGCGGTAAAAATGCCGCAATGGTAG
The DNA here is from genome assembly GCF_000497995.1 of Pseudoalteromonas sp. TB25. Classification (NCBI taxonomy): domain Bacteria; kingdom Pseudomonadati; phylum Pseudomonadota; class Gammaproteobacteria; order Alteromonadales; family Pseudoalteromonadaceae; genus Pseudoalteromonas; species Pseudoalteromonas sp. TB25. Next base: position 4,118 of record NZ_AUTI01000329.1, on the reverse strand, counting down.
TTAATACACCAAAGGTTGCTGGCATCGCAACACGTTTAACACCGCGTACTACGTTATCAAGTGTGTGGCCGTATTTTTCTATTTCGGCACTGGCTGACTCGCCCACAACTATGGCGTCATCAACAACAATCCCGAGTACAAGTATAAAGGCAAAAAGAGAGGCTAGGTTAATTGTTACATCTAAAAAGCCAATAGGCATAAACAAAAAGGCGCCCAGAAAAGACACCGGTAAGCCCATCATTACCCAAAATGCTAAGCGTAGCGGTAAAAATAGTGCCAGCACTATCATTACTAACAAGCCACCCCAAATCATGTTATCGACCATCATATCGAGTCGACCTTCAAGGTAGTAAGTTAAATCAACAATAGGAGAGAGCTTAACGCCTGCAGGTAAAAGTGGCTCTTTAGTTGCCATGTAGCTTTTAAGTACTTTTGCTACATCGGTAATGTCTTGATCTTTTGATGCGTTTACTTCAAACGAGAGTGAATTCTTACCATTGTATTTTGAATATTGTAGACCTTCTTCAAAGCCATCATTAATAGTTGCAACATCGCCTAAATAAATTTGTGCGCCATCAGCAAGGGTAATAAGTGGCAGTTTTTCAAACTCAAAACCACGGTAGGCTTGTTTTTCAACACGCATCGAAATATAACCATTTTCAGAGCGTATTTGTCCCGCCGACATATTTGCCGAAAAGTTTTGCACCGCGCCTGCAATATCTCTAAATGTTAAGCCATATTCGCGCAGTTTATCGGGGCTGACTTCTATACCAATTTCGTATTCTAAGCCGCCGTTAAAATTAACAAGGTTAACGTGAGGCAGTGCTTGTAGCTCGTCTTTTATATCGTTGCCAAGCTCTTTTAACTGGTAGTTACTCATGTCGCCGTAAAGCGCGAGTATCATTACCTCTTGCTCAAACTTATCGCGGCGCACAACAGGGCGCTCCATTCCCGCAGGAAAGGTGTTTATTGAATCAACTTGTACTTTAATTTCATCAAGTACTTCTTGTGGATTGTATTGTTCTTCTATTTCAATCCACGCTTGTGAAAAACCACGGTTAGAGTACGTAATTAGGCGTTTAATGCCTTCAATACCTTCGAGGTTTTCTTCAACTTTTATGGTTATGCCTTCTTCAACCTCTTGCGGGGCTGCACCTGGGTAAACTGCTTGTACGCTTATCCAGTTGCTTTCAAACTGTGGGAACATTTGTTTGCGAATGGTCATTGCCATTAAAATACCGCCCACTAATATAAATATCATTAGTAGGTTGGCTGCAACGGGATTTCGGGCAAACCATGCTATTAACCCTGTTTCACGAGTGTTCATGATTATTCCTCTTTCAGCGCAAGTTGAGTTACATCAGTTTTATCAGGCGCAATATCTTCAATTTTTACTGCCATACCTTCAGTTGGGTATTCAAGCGCTGAGGTAACAATTTGCTCGCCATTGTTTAACCCTTGGCTGGCTATAATCATGCCGTTTTGTTCGCGTATAATATTGAGGGTTTTAAACGACAATGTTAAATCGTCATTTAAAATTACAATTTTATTATCTTTAACTAAGTGGTGCGCAACAATAATTGCGTTATCAAGCGGGCGGCCTTCAATGGTAGCATTAATGTACGAACCAAAACGAAGAGGACGTGTTTTATCGCCATAAGGTGTTGCAAGTTGTGCAACCAAGTAGCTCATACGGCTTGTTTGATCAACCACACCTTCGGTGCGAATTACTTTGGCTTGCCACATTGTTTGCTTACCCGCGTATTCTGCGTTAAATGTAACATTTGAGCCTACGCCGCCATTTTTTAAATATTGCAGTTCTTGATCGGCAACCGGTAAACGTACCTCTGCAACTGAGGTTGCACTCAATGCACCAAAACTATTACCTGGGTTTACTACTGAACCCAAGCTAATTGTGCGCTCATTAATAATGGCATCATAAGGGGCTTTAATATAAGTACGCTCAAGATTGCGGCTAGCACGCTTAACACTTGCTTGAGCAGAGCGGTAACGCGCTAATTTTTCTGCCAGCTGTGGTTTTCGTAAATAAAGTTCTGATGCAATAGCGTCGCTTGAGTCTGACTTAATGCGCTCCCACTCAGCTTGAGCGACATGTGCTTGCGCGCGTTCTATTTCAAGTGCTGAGCTTGCTTGTGCTAAACCTGCTTGTGCTTCAATAAAGTCTGCCTCGTAATCATTTGCATCAATTCGTGCTAAAATATCGCCTTGCTTTACAAACGCGCCTTCAACAAATTGATCCGATACCGAAATAACTTGCCCGCTAACTTGTGCTATTAGCTCGGTACGATACTTGGGTTTAACAATGCCGTACGATTTAACATCGAGCGTTATAGAATCTAAAAGTACGCTTTGTGTTGCTACTAAAGGACGTAAATCTTGCTCTGGCTTTTCTTCAGGTGGCTGTTTCATCATCTTAAAGGCTATAGCTAGCGCAATGCCGCCTGCTAAAACAGCGATTGGGAGTATTATTTGTTTTGTAGTAGCCACAAGGCATTCCTTCATAATTGGTGGTGACAGAGCAATAATACGCAATAAAATGTTTACAAGCTGTTTTAAGATGTAACAAAGCATTACATATGTGTGTTACAACTCGCTATGCGACTAATTAAGTTCCTAAAAAGAAATTAAAGTAAGTGTTTTTTATTCAGAGGAAATTATGAAAACCGAATCGATGAATTGCAGGCTAGGCTGCGGCGCATGTTGTATTGCGCCAAGTATTAGTTCGCCTATTCCAGGTATGCCAAATGGTAAAAAAGCCGGAGAGCGCTGTATTCAGCTAGACGAACGTAATTTATGTAAGTTATTTGGTGATGAAAGTCGGCCTAAAGTGTGTAGCGATTTTAGCGCCACGTTTGATGTGTGCGGGTCAACAAACGCGCAAGCCCTAGCGCTTATTACAGAGCTCGAAGAGCTCACTTAGTGAGCTATTAAAATACACATATATTTACACTTATTTATTACTGTGTTTTTATTTTAAGTAATTAAAAGCTGCGCTTTTCACGCGAGCAAGCTCTGCGTTTACCGCCAAAGTGTAGGCTTGTGTTTGTTTTGTAGATACCATCTCTCATTTTAAGCTTCAAGGTCGTATTTAACTTTCTTGGAGCTTAAACGCTTCTTGGTTTTTTATTACATCAAAACATATATGAATTAGCTTTCGCATATTTGCACACACAGCTTGCATTGGTGTTTTACCATTATTTATTAACGTTAACTTGTGTCGTTTTATTGTTTTATTCCATTGCCCAGCAACAACGGCTGCCATATAAAGTTTACATCGAATTCTGGCTGGGCCAAGTTTACTGATTGATGTTCGCCCTTTTAATTTACCCGATTCATTATGCCGTGGGATTAATCCACAATAAGCCGCCGCTTCTTTGGCTTTATTAAATTTTTTAGCCGCAAACAAATACGTCAGCTCTCTCGATAATACGGGCCCTATGCCAGGGATTGACTCAAGTAGTTTCCTGTTTCTTTTTAAATCAGGTTCATTATCTATGTGGTTATCAATGTCAGATTTAAGTTGTTTAATTTCATCGTCTAAAAACGCGATAGTCACTTTTATAGATTGGCAAACACGCGCAGAAACGTTGCTGAATTCACTTGCTTCTAATCGGTTCGCTTCTCGTTGCCGGTTACTCTCAAGCGCATCTAAACGACGGATAAGGGCTTTAAGCTCTCTAATTGCTAATGCTTCAGGTTGCCAATAATTAACGACTGCGTGCTTGGCACAGCCATAATGAGCAAGCATCGTTGCATCAGATTTGTCTGTTTTATGAATTATGTTTAAAGCGTCTGCATACTTTTTAGCTTTACCAGGGTTCGCTAAAATAATATTAAAGCCTTGCTCGTATAAAAAATACATCAGTGCTTCATGATAAACACCCGTTGGTTCGAGGGTGATAACGAGCTCATTAGCAGCGCTTTTTGTTGTATTTAAAAGCCATTTTTCTATTGTTACAAAATCTTGGCGCTTGTTTTTAAAGACTTTTGTTTTAATTTTATTTGTAAGTTGGTCTCTCAACCACGATAAATCAATCTTCTCTTTACTAATATCAATGCCGATAAACATCATCTCTACTTACTCCCCTTGTACATAC
>NZ_AUTI01000328.1:0-1469 GCF_000497995.1 Pseudoalteromonas sp. TB25 | reverse complement strand
GTTTAGTCGTTTTAGCCAATTACTAGGCGGCGTTGGCTCGGGACAACTTTGTAAAATGGTTAATCAAATATGTATTGCTGGTGTAGTGCAAGGTTTAGCCGAAGGCTTACATTTTGCCAAGCAAGCTGGGCTTGATGGTGAAAAAGTTATAGAAACCATTTCTAAAGGTGCAGCCGGTTCGTGGCAAATGGAAAACCGCTACAAAACAATGTGGGCGGGTGAATATGAGTTTGGTTTTGCCGTAGATTGGATGCGTAAAGATTTAGGCATTGCACTCGATGAAGCTAAAAACAACGGCGCTACTTTACCAATGACTGCAACGGTCGATCAATACTACGCCGATGTACAAGCACTCGGCGGTGGCAGATACGACACCTCAAGCTTACTAGCACGCATTGTAGCGCTGCATAAAAAGTAACGCTGTAGATACCATCTCTCATTTTAAGCTTCAAGGTCGTATTTAACTTTCTTGGAGCTTAAACGCTTCTTGGTTTTTTATTACACCAAAACATATATGAATTAGCTTTCGCATATTTGCACACACAGCTTGCATTGGTGTTTTACCATTATTTATTAACGTTAACTTGTGTCGTTTTATTGTTTTATTCCATTGCCCAGCAACAACGGCTGCCATATAAAGTTTACATCGAATTCTGGCTGGGCCAAGTTTACTGATTGATGTTCGCCCTTTTAATTTACCCGATTCATTATGCCGTGGGATTAATCCACAATAAGCCGCCGCTTCTTTGGCTTTATTAAATTTTTTAGCCGCAAACAAATACGTCAGCTCTCTCGATAATACGGGCCCTATGCCAGGGATTGACTCAAGTAGTTTCCTGTTTCTTTTTAAATCAGGTTCATTATCTATGTGGTTATCAATGTCAGATTTAAGTTGTTTAATTTCATCGTCTAAAAACGCGATAGTCACTTTTATAGATTGGCAAACACGCGCAGAAACGTTGCTGAATTCACTTGCTTCTAATCGGTTCGCTTCTCGTTGCCGGTTACTCTCAAGCGCATCTAAACGACGGATAAGGGCTTTAAGCTCTCTAATTGCTAATGCTTCAGGTTGCCAATAATTAACGACTGCGTGCTTGGCACAGCCATAATGAGCAAGCATCGTTGCATCAGATTTGTCTGTTTTATGAATTATGTTTAAAGCGTCTGCATACTTTTTAGCTTTACCAGGGTTCGCTAAAATAATATTAAAGCCTTGCTCGTATAAAAAATACATCAGTGCTTCATGATAAACACCCGTTGGTTCGAGGGTGATAACGAGCTCATTAGCAGCGCTTTTTGTTGTATTTAAAAGCCATTTTTCTATTGTTACAAAATCTTGGCGCTTGTTTTTAAAGACTTTTGTTTTAATTTTATTTGTAAGTTGGTCTCTCAACCACGATAAATCAATCTTCTCTTTACTAATATCAATGCCGATAAACATCATCTCTACTTACTCCCCTTGTACATAC
>NZ_AUTI01000327.1:0-6773 GCF_000497995.1 Pseudoalteromonas sp. TB25 | reverse complement strand
CACTTAAACGCTCATTTAATGTAAGTAGCCTGCCATGTTTGTGCTGCGCAAGGCCAAGTTGCCTTAAACAGTTTTCAACCACAATGACTGCGCCATCAACAATTAAACCAAAATCGATTGCGCCTAAACTCATTAGATTACCCGATACGCGATTACCTACCATGCCGGTAACGGCAAATAACATACTAAGCGGAATAACCATTGCCGTAATAAGCGCACCAGTTACATTACCTAATAACAGCAGCAAAATAACAATCACTAGCACCGCGCCTTCGAACAGGTTGGTTTTTACGGTTGCTATGGTTTTATCAACAAGGGTTGTGCGGTCATAAACTGCTTCTACCACAACACCTTCAGGCAAGCTTAGCTGTACGTCTTTGAGTTTATCAGCCATGGCTTTTGCCACTACGCGACTGTTTTCGCCAATTAGCATCATGGCGGTGCCGAGCACGGTTTCTTTACCGTTATAAGTAGCAGCGCCGGTTCTAAGCTCTTTACCTAAACGCACATTTGCTCCATCTTTAATCCGTACCGGTGCATCATCTCGCTTAGCAATAACCGTGTTAGCGATGTCATCAATGGTTTTTAATTGCCCTGGCGAGCGCACTAAATATTGTCCGTCAAAACGTTCTATAAACCCTGCGCCTTGATTACTGTTATTTAATTTAAGTGCAGTAATTACATCGCTTAGCGTGAGCTTATAAGCGAGTAGTTTTTCAGGCACGGGGGCTACTTGGTACTGGCGCTCAAAGCCACCTTGGCTATTAATTTCGGTAACGCCTTTTACTTTTAATAGCTGCGGGCGAATAACCCAATCTTGCAGAGTACGTAAATCCTCTGCGTTAAATGGCGTGCCATCGTCTTTTATCGCGCCTTTATTTGCATGCACAGAGTAAGTAAAAATCTCCCCTAGCCCGCTGGCAATTGGCCCTAAGTTTGGCTCAATATTGGCTGGCAAGTCTGAGCGAATACTTTGAATGCGCTCTGATATTTGCTGGCGCGCCCAGTAAATATCGGTGCCTTCGTTAAAAATAACGGTAACTTGCGAAAGTCCATAACGCGAAATCGAACGAGTGTAATCAAGCTTTGGTATGCCCGCCATAGCGGTTTCAATTAAATAGGTAATGCGCTGCTCTGCTTCAAGCGGGGTAAACCCAGGCGCTTTTGTATTTATTTGTACTTGCACATTAGTTATATCGGGTACGGCATCAACGGCTAAATTTTGTGTGTTGTATACACCAAACCCAGCAAATAAAAGCGTGAGCGCAAGCACCATCATTCGGCGTTTAACCGCAAAAGAAACTATCCAATCAATCATGCTGCCTCCTAGTGTGAGTGNGCTTGCGCCGCTTTTTAAAATATCGGCTTTAATTACATAACTGTTTTGCGTTACGTACTCACTATTTGGCGAGAGCCCCTCAAGTACCTCTACCCACTCGCTGTTTTTAGCACCAAGCTTTACAGGGCGTACTTCAAATATATTGCCGCTTTTAATAAACACACTAGGTTTGCCGTTAAATTCCTGCACAGCTGTAGACTTTACTCGCACTGCAGCATCTACTTTTGCAGTACTAATGTCGCTATTAACATGCATACCAGGGCGCCAATGACCATTAGGGTTTTTAAGCTCGATTCGCGCACGCGCAATATGCCCGCCGCTCATCATAGGGGCTATGTAAAACACCTCACCTTGCGCATTTAAATGATGATGTAAATCGTACACTTTTGCGCTTTGTCCTATGGCGAGCTTTTCAATATTTTCAGGAAAAGCCGAGAGCTCGACCCATACGGTTTCAAGGTTTACTATTTGCATTAATGCGCTATTGGCAAGCTCACCGCGCTTTAAATATTGCTCGGTAATAACGCCTGTAATTGGGCTTTTTATGGTGTAATTTTGCAGTGTTTCGCGGTTGGTAATGCTTGCCAGCTTATCGCCTTTTTTAACGTTTTGACCAATGCTTACAAAGATATCGTTAACTAGGCCGGTATAAGGCGCCATTACTTCAACGGTGCCGTGCGCGGTGGGTGCTATAACACCAAATAGAGTATCTGTTAGTTCAACGCTACCTGCTTTTGCTATCTCGGTTTTAATTCCTGCGCGTTCAATTGCTTGGGAGCTTAGCGTTGTGCGCCCTTCTTCTTGCTCATAATGATAATTTATTTCAACGCCTTTATAGCGTGCCATTACATCAAGCTTAAAAGAATGCGGCTCGTTTACGCTCACGGTACTTACTAAATAGTCATCTTCGGCTTTGAAGCGAATAAGCTGTGGCTCTTCACTTAAACGCTGCACGTTTATGGTTACGTCTAACTGATTTATATCCACAGCTTTATCGTTATTAAAGCCATATATTCGCAGCTCGGTATTACCTGCAAACTGGGTTAACTTAAGCTCTAAATCAAGGGCGTTATTGGTTAGTAAAAATCCGCCGTGTGGGCCTTTTTGTGTGTGTTCGTCTTTGTGGCCTTCTTCGTGACCTTTTTCGTGATGGCTATCAGATGCCATAGCCGTGCTACTTAAAAATGGGAGTGTAAATAATTGCGTTATAAATAATGCGATAAGAGTGTTATTCATGATTGATGAGTCTCAATTAAAGGTTGGCCAGTTAAACGCTCAAGGGTAAGCAGCACTTGATATAGCTCGCTATGGATGTTGATAAGTGCGCGTTTAGAATCAAATAAAGCTTGCTGTGCGTCGAGTAATTGCAACACCGATATTTGCCCTTGTTGATAGCTTTTTAAACTTTGTTTTATAAGCGTTTGTGCTTGTGGAATAACTTGCTGTGTTAATAGCTGTGCCTGCGCAGTTTTACCTTGGTAATACGCATACAAAGTGCGTATTTGCTGGCGTAGCTGAACACGTAATTGCCCTTGTTGCTCATTAAGTAGCGTAAGTTGATGCTTTGCAGCCTCAATATTACCGCTATTAGAATTGCTTAATTGCAGTGGCATTGAAAAAGAAAACACCAACGAGCTGGCATCAGTTTGCTGGTTATATCGCACGCCACCACCCAGGGTTAAATCGCTTTGCCCGCTTGAGAGTTGCAGCGACAAATTAGCCGTTTGCTGCATATATTGCTGCTGCAGCAGTGCAAATTCAGGTGCTGTATTTACCGCATCAAGTAGCACTGCTTCACTTTTAACAGCAGCTATTTGTGATAAATCGCCAGCATAGTAATCACTCACTTGCGGCTCTTGCCACAGCTCGGTTAGAGCTAAGCGCGCACGCTCAAATTCGCTATTTAGCATCAGCGTATTTAAATCTACTTGGCTTAATGCATAACGCATGCGGGTTACATCAGCACTTGAGGCTGCACCCGCTTTAGCGCGTTTTTCAATTGCGTTAAGTGCCTGCTTAACGGTGTTTTTACGCTCACTATTTAAAGCAATTAACGCCTGAAATTTAAGTATTTGGTAATAGCGCTCAGCGGTGGTTGCTAAAAGTGCTAACCGAGTATTTTTATACTCAATTGTTTGCGCTTTTATATTTGCCGTGGCGTAGTTAATGCGGTTTTGGCGTTTATCACCCAGCTCTATTAATTGGCTTAAAGCCAGCGTGTACTGCGCCCCCGAAAACGCATGGGAGCCGTGGGTTCCTAAAAAGTTTTCAGCTTCAAAACTCAGCTCAGGATTAGGTGAAAGCGCAGCTTGGGTTTTAAGCGCCGTTAATATTTTTTGATGATACGGGTAGCGTTTAAGTTCAGCATTTTGCTGCTCGGTATTTTTAAGCGCTTGCTTTAGCGTTAATACGTTTTGAGGCTCATTTTTTGCCAAAACGCTCATTGCAGGTAATGCGCACAGTAGCGCCACCAGCATAAGTGGTTTTTTGTTCATATAGCATGTCCGTTTTTTAACAAACAGAGTTGACTTAATCACTACGCCTATTTTAAAAACAAGCGCAATTAAGCAACCTAAAAATGTACATAACTAGCCTTATAGCGCACAGGCGCAGGCAGTTATTTACAAAGTGTTTAAAATTAAAAACTAGCTATAAAAATTTGGTGGCGGAACATCTGGTGGATAGTTTAAACCGCTATAGCACGCAGGCAGTGTAGCTTGGCTTTGCTCAGGGTTTATAGAGTGATTTAGCGTACTGTAGTAACCACAGTGGCAATGCTGATGGGCATGTATTTCAGTAGGTGATTGCGCATCTTCATCGTTTACATTTGCTTGAGAATGAACATGCGTAGCATGATCAACTTCTTCTTGCAGATGATACGCCGCCGCATCACAGCTAATAAAGCTGTGCACAAGCACTAAAAGTATCACGACTAAAAAGTAGTTTGAGCGCATTACCTACCTAAAAACTCTAAAATGCAATTTAAGAAATCGCACAATACCTTAAATTTATTCAAATGTAGAGAGCCGCTTACGTTATTTTCTAAATTCACTTGGTGATATACCCACTGATTTTTTAAACCGTTTAGAAAAATTAAATATATTAGGATACCCCACGTAAGCAGCAATATGGGCAACAGGCCAGCGGGTATTTAGTAGTAAGCTTTTAGCTCGTTTAATGCGTAAATAAATAAGCTGCTGCATAGGGCTTTTACCAAATTGCGCTTGGCATAACCTATGTAAATGCGGTGCTGAGTAATGCACGTGCTCGCACATAACCTCTATAGTCCAATCAAACTGTAAGCGCTCTTCTACCTCTAAAAACAAGCTGGTTAATCTGTTTTGCCCACCTATTTGCGGCTCGCTTTGAAGCGTAGTGTTTAAATAGTGGCTTAAAATAGGCATAACACCTTCGCGCAAAGTAGCGTTACTTTCGCTATATAAAAGCTCCATAGCTAAATGTAATGGCGCTAATTGCTGATTAGTTAATACCTTAGCCTGTGCTAAATTCAAGTGTTGCCAGCGTTTAGTGTTTGCAAGGTTTAGCCAAATCACATCCCACTTTTCGCTTGCTATTTTAACCTCAAAACTTTGCCTTGCAGGCAATATAGCTAAGCTATTTTCAGTTAATGAGTATTGGTTATTAACTGTTTTAAGTGTGCCCTGACCAGCCAAAGTATAAAAAAGAGTGTGTTCGAGCGGGTTAGTACGTGCAACACAATAGTCACCCAATAAATTAGAGCAACCTGCCAGCTCTATTTCAAGGTTTGGCATTTGCGAAAGCGTGGTTAAATCAATAAACCGCTCTGTACACTCTGGGCCAATATCGAGTACATCTACAATAGTGTTGCGCATAATTTAAAATGATAGTTTTGGACAAATAAAAGAGAGCTTTAAGCATAACCCCAACGCATTATTTTAGCTATATTTAAGCCACTATAATTGCCATACATGCAATAGGACACTAATGAACTCACTACAACACATAATTAATCGCCGTGATTGGGAAAACCCAATTTCAGTACAAGTTAATCAAGTAAAAGCGCACAGCCCACTCAATGGATTTAAAAGCGTTGACCATGCCCGTACTAACACACAATCACAAAAACAAAGTTTAAACGGCCAATGGGATTTTAAATTATTTGATAAACCCGAAGCGGTTGATGAGTCATTACTAAGTGAAACACTAAGCAAAGACTGGCAAAGCATTACAGTGCCTTCTAACTGGCAATTACACGGCTTTGATAAACCAATTTACTGTAATGTTAAATACCCATTTGCAGTTAACCCGCCATTTGTACCAAGCGATAACCCAACAGGTTGCTACCGCACTGAGTTTACTATTACACCGGATCAATTAGCGCAGCGTAACCATATTATTTTTGAAGGCGTAAACTCGGCGTTTCACCTTTGGTGTAACGGTCAGTGGGTGGGCTACTCACAAGATAGCCGCTTACCAAGCGAATTTGATTTAAGCGAGCTGTTAGTGGCAGGNCTAACCGTATTGCGGTTATGGTTATTCGTTGGAGCGATGGCAGTTATTTAGAAGATCAGGACATGTGGTGGCTAAGCGGTATTTTTCGCGATGTTAACTTACTTACAAAACCACAAAACCAAATACGTGATGTATTTATAACCCCAGATTTAGACGCCTGCTACCGCGATGCAACGCTACATATAAAAACGGCGATAAATGCGCCAAATAACTACCAAGTAGCAGTACAGGTTTTTGATAATGAGCAAGCACTCTGCGAGCCACACATACAAAGCACTAACAATAAACGCGTTGATGAAAAAGGCGGCTGGAGCGATGTTGTATTTCAAACAATTGATATACAAAGCCCTAAAAAGTGGACCGCCGAAACCCCGACCTTATACCGCTGCGTTGTAAGCCTGCTAGATGAGCAAGGCAACACAGTAGATGTTGAAGCCTATAACATTGGTTTTAGAAAAGTGGAAATGCTTAACGGGCAGCTTTGCTTAAACGGCAAACCGCTACTTATTCGCGGTGTTAACCGCCACGAACACCACCCAGAAAACGGCCACACAGTAAGCACCGCCGACATGATTGAAGATATTAAGCTGATGAAGCAAAATAACTTTAATGCTGTACGTACTGCTCACTATCCTAACCACCCGCGTTTTTACGAGCTGTGCGACGAGCTAGGTTTATACGTAGTGGACGAAGCCAATATAGAAACCCACGGCATGTTTCCTATGGGGCGTTTGGCAAGCGATCCACAGTGGGCTGGTGCATTTATGTCGCGCTATACACAAATGGTTGAGCGCGATAAAAACCACGCCTCTATTATTATTTGGTCACTGGGTAACGAATGCGGACACGGCGCCAACCACGATGCTATGTACGGATGGTCAAAAAGCTTTGACCCTTCTCGCCCAGTGCAATACGAAGGTGGCGGCTCAAATACCACAGC
>NZ_AUTI01000326.1:0-25679 GCF_000497995.1 Pseudoalteromonas sp. TB25 | reverse complement strand
TGCGCTTGGTATCTTTCCAGCCTCCTAACTTTGCCAGTTCCTGATACGCCCATGACATATTTGGAGCAGTTTCAGGCAATGGTGTTTTTATTCTCTTTAACCACAATAACTTCCATGCTTTGGGAGATAACAGTTGTTCACAACTTGGAGAATCAGGCTGCTCATTGGTGAACTTTAGTTGCAATATTCGCGTCGCAATAAAGCCATTAATCGTCACCAATCTTTCCATGTTATCTTGGCTTTGAAGGCGTAAACTTTCGATATCCGTACCATCACTTTTCCAGACTTTATGGTATTCCTCTACAAGCCAACGGTGCTCATAGTAGGTGATGATAGCTAAGGCGTCTTCTTTGCTGGTGACTGGTTCACTGGTTAATAGGTGCCAGCTTAAGCCATTCTTAGCGTTTCCTCGCTCTGTACAGCCGACATAGTAAACTGGGAGGGAGTGTCCTTTCTTATTGTAAGGCGCTTTGAGTGTCACTGGCGCATAGGTGATATCCAGTGTTGCGCTTCGGGCTTTTCTTCCTCCTTTTTGTGCAATGTGGATGTGTTTGGTGCCTGCACTCATCAGCTCGCTTGCAAACGCATAGAGCTTATCCTCACCTTCTTCAATATGACGACTTTGCATCGAGCGTACGACGAATCGTTGCTGCTCGGTCAGTTTATACTGCAAGTATTCGTAGATGTCCGCTTCGCGGTCACACACCGATATCACGTTCGCCATTTGTCCTTGCAGCCGCTCTGCCATCGCTCGTGACGCTGACTCCCACTTGTAACTTTCTTTTTCTTCGTAAGAAGTCGTCGCGTGTTTTTCTCTTTTTCCAATCGTGTTGATATCACGACTCCAGCGAGACTGTTCAATTAATCCCACAACTTGCTTTGTGTCTGGCGCAAACAGTAATACGCTATGAGCTAACAAGCCTCGTTGTTTTGCTCCTCGTCCGACATGACCCAAATCATCTCGAATGGAGGAATGTTTATAAATTAGTGTGGTCGTGTCTTCTAATGCGAGCAACAAGTTATGACTTTTTGCTTGTTCAACCGTGGCTTTAAAGCCTGACTCTGCTATAGCCGTTGCGCCAATATTCTCGTTGCGAATAAAGCGGTAGGCACCTTCCATATCGCCGGGGGATTGAGTGATGTTTACAAGTGGTTTTCCTGGTTCATTTGCAAGCGTTGATGCTAACTTTACCAGACGCGCTGTTCTTCTTGGATCACCTAAGTCCGATTTACCGAATTGTTGTTTTGCCCAATGAGTATGTTCGTTAATCATAATGTGCCCTCAAACAAGATTTGAAGATCTGATCATGACATTGAGATTTAGTTCAAAAAAATCCCCGCTAATTTCTTAGCAGGGATTTGTGTATAAGAGACAGCTTTAAAAGCGCCTTTCTTTATGAGCTAAAATTAATTACTCAACAGTTTGTGTAGCCGTTGGTAAGTTAAGCTCAGCATTGGCTTTAAGCGCTTCAATAAATACCATGTAGTTTTTATTAGCTTGCGCCATAGTAATGCTTTGTTTTGCTTGAGGGTCAATATTAGCTGCAACTTGTGCATCTGTTACCGACTTAAGCGCAACAATTGCTGCATCACCATTATTTAAATTAACAAGCTCAACTATCGCAGAGTCTGCTGGGTGAGCCATTTTGAATGCTTGAGTCACAATAGCAGGTGAAACAGTATAGCTTTGACGTGTTAACTGCGCTTCTTGACGAACAGTTAAGCTTTGCTCACTCGCTACATCATTTAAGCTCTTACCTGCTTGTACTTCTGCAAATAAGCTACGCGCTTTTTCTTTAGCAAGCTCTGATGATTTTTCATTAACTAAACGCGCTTTAATTTGCTCGCTTACTTCATCCAGCGGTTTAGTAGCAGCAGCTTTATGCTCGTTAATACGAACAATAATTGCATGCTCATCGCCAAGCTCAATAACTTCAGAATTTACTTTATCTTCAAGTAAATCAACTGATGTTAGTGCTGTGACAACTGCAGGGCTGTTTAACGGCTCTGGTAGAGCATTAAGTGCTAAAAGAGGTGTAGATTTAACTTCCACTTCAGCAACTTCTGCAGCATCATCTAAGCGATCTGAAATTTCAAATGCAAGTGCACCCATTTCAGTTTGCTTTTCGTAAAATGCATCAATTTTTCCAGCTTGTTCTAATTCAGCACGTAAGTCAGCTTTAACATCGTCATACGCTTTAACTTGTTGTGGTTGAATGTCAGTAAGTTTAATTATGTGATAACCAAACTCAGAAGTAACAACGTCAGAAATATCACCTTTATTTTCAAGCGCGAAAGCCGCGTCTTCAAATGCAGGGTCCATTACATCACGCTCAATCCACTCAAGATCGCCGCCCATTTCGCCACTAACGATATCGTCAGACGATGATTGTGCTAACTCAGCAAAGTCTGCACCTTGCTCTAGCTGTGCATGAAGAGCATTGGCTTTTTCTTTTGCTGCATCATCGTCTTCACTGTTATCAATTAAGATATGTGATACGCGACGCTTTTCTGGCTCAACGTATTGTGCTTTGTTTTGCTCATAATACGCTTTAACGTCATCCTCGGTTACCGATTCAACATTGATATCTGCTGCTTTAAGCTCAATGTAACTTACTGAGATAAGCTCTGGAGATAAAAATTGAGATGCGTTTAAGTCGTAGTAATCAGATACTTCTTGATCTGATACTTCAACATTCGCGGCAAGTGCCTCTTTGTTTACAACTACGTAATCAATACTACGAGTTTGCTGCTGAAGAGCAATTGCGCTTTTCAGCTCGCTCTCTAGAGCAAAGTCTGTACCTGCAACAGCAGATACTACCTGGCTGCGTGTCATATCTTTACGTAAATATTCACGAAAAGCATCTGGTTGAAAATTCATTTGACGAATTACTTGTAGGTAACGGTCGTTATTAAATTTTTCACCAATTTGAAAGTACGGTAATTCTAAAATTGTTTTACGTACACTTTCGTCGCTTACGCGAAGACCTAAATCAGCCGCTAGCTGTGATTGCAATTCTTGTTGTACTAAGCGGTCAACTACACCTTGACGAATTTGTGCCATGTAATTTGGATCAGCTGCAATTTGTGTAAAGTATTCACCAAATTGTTGCTCTAAACGGCTACGTTCATTTTGGTAAGCACGGTTAAAATCGGTTTGACTAATTTTAATTCCATTTACTTCAGCAACGGGTTGTTCTGTGGTTTGACCTAAGTAACTACCGATCCCTGCTAAGGCAAAAGATAAAATCACCGCGCCTAAAATTATTTTGGCTACAGGTCCTTGCGAACCTTCTCTGATTTTCTCAAGCATTTGTTTATCTCTTTTTGATCAAGGTATTTTACCTTGTCACATGTAAAAAAAGCGTATCTTACCAGATACGCTTTTTCACTTGAAGTAACTGGCGGAAAAGTTACTTAACTCATCTGTTGTGGTGAATCAGTAACTTTACACTCGCCATAACTAATGTGTTTAAAACAGTGATTAGTTTACTGCGTCTTTAAGCGCTTTACCGGCTTTGAAAGCTGGAATAGTTGCAGCAGCAATTTGGATAGTTTCACCAGTTTGCGGGTTACGGCCTGAACGTGCAGCACGTTCACGTACTGAGAAAGTACCAAAACCTACAAGTGCAACTGAGTCGCCATCTTTTAGCGCGCCAGATACAGATTCGATGAATGAATCTAGTGCACGACCTGCAGCCGCTTTAGAAATGTCAGCATCAGCTGCGATTTGATCGATTAATTGAGATTTATTCACAATATCATCCTCTTTCATTGTTATTATCAAGAGCGATGGTTTTTTAAACTAACATCACTTTTTTGAAAATTTTAGAGCAAACTTTTAATGCCCACATGATTATATTTTTCTTAAGCCTAGGCCCCGTAAGGGCTAGGCTTGAAAACCAGTGCTTAACTTATCATACCGTTTAGATTTGAAAAGCCCTAAAAAGCACTTTTTTTATGTTTTTTCTTGGTTTTTAGGTGTTTCGACCGAAAAACTCTCAACAGGATGCACTAAAGCAAGCTTTAACACCTCGTCAATCCAAGTAACTGGGTGAATATCAAGACCTGCCAGCACGTTGTCTGGTATCTCTTTTAAGTCACGTTCGTTAATTTTTGGAATGATCACTGTTTTAATTCCACCACGATGCGCCGCTAATAACTTCTCTTTTAAACCACCAATAGGAAGTACTTCACCGCGTAGTGTAATTTCACCTGTCATTGCAACATCTGCTCGTACAGGATTACCCGTTAAGCTAGATACAAGACCCGTTACCATTGCTGCGCCCGCACTAGGACCATCTTTTGGTGTTGCGCCCTCAGGTACGTGTACGTGAATATCACGCTTTTCGTAAAAGTCGCTGTTAATACGGAAAGTATCTGCTCGATTACGCACAACCGTCATTGCCGCTTGAATCGACTCTTGCATTACATCGCCAAGAGAACCGGTGTAACTTAACTTGCCTTTACCTGGCACTGCCGCACATTCAATTGTTAGCAAATCACCGCCAACTTCTGTCCATGCTAAGCCTGTAACTTGACCAATACGGTCGCCATCTTCAGCTTTGCCATAGTCAAAGCGCTGCACACCTAAAAAGTCTTCTAGGTTATCTTGATTGATGGTCACTATTTTAGTGTCTTTTTCAAGTAAGATATTTTTAACGGCTTTACGGCATAGTTTCGAAATTTCGCGCTCTAGGTTACGTACACCCGCTTCACGTGTGTAATAACGAATAATGCCAATAATTGCGCTGTCTTCGATAACTATTTCAGACTCTTTTAAGCCGTTACGTTTAACTTGTTTAGTAATTAAGTGCTCTTTTGCAATGTTTAGCTTTTCATCTTCGGTGTAACCCGACAAGCGAATAACTTCCATACGATCTAATAATGGACCAGGAATGTTAAAGCTGTTTGATGTTGCTACAAACATAACGTCAGATAAATCGTAATCGACTTCAAGATAGTGATCGGCAAAATGACTGTTTTGTTCCGGATCAAGCACCTCTAACAATGCTGATGCTGGGTCGCCGCGCATATCCGATGACATTTTATCGATTTCATCTAATAAGAATAATGGGTTTTTAACGCCCACTTTTGTCATGTTTTGAATTAGCTTACCTGGCATTGAACCTATGTATGTACGACGATGACCGCGAATCTCAGCTTCATCACGTACGCCGCCAAGCGCCATACGAACATACTTACGACCAGTCGAACGTGCAATAGATTGCCCAAGTGATGTTTTACCAACACCTGGTGGTCCAACTAAACATAAAATTGGCCCTTTGAGCTTATTAGTACGCTGTTGTACTGCGAGGTACTCAATAATGCGTTCTTTTACTTTATCTAAGCCGTGGTGATCGCTATCAAGAATTTTTTGTGCGCCTGCTAAGTCTTTTTTCACTTTAGAGCGTTTTTTCCATGGCACATTAATTAATGTATCTATGTATGAACGCACTACAGTCGCTTCTGCAGACATTGGCGACATCATTTTAAGCTTATTGAGCTCTGTAGTTGCCTTTTCTTTAGCTTCATCAGGCATGCCAGAATCTTCAATACGCTTTTTAAGCGCTTCAAATTCATCAGGCACATCATCAAGCTCACCAAGTTCTTTTTGAATGGCTTTCATTTGCTCATTGAGGTAATACTCGCGCTGAGATTTTTCCATCTGCTTTTTAACGCGGGTACGAATTTTCTTCTCAACTTGCAATAAGTCTATTTCGCCTTCCATTAGTGCCATTAAATATTCAAGACGTTCTGTGACACTTGAAATTTCGAGCACTTTTTGTTTTTCAGGTACTTTAAGCGGCATATGCGCTGCCATTGTGTCGGCAAGACGTGCTGGCTCATCAATACCTGAAACCGAAGTTAGTACTTCAGGTGGAATTTTTTTATTTAGCTTTACATAGCCTTCAAACTGGCTAATTGCGCTTCGGATAAAAATATCTTGCTCTTGTTCATCTACAGAATCAGATTCAATAAATTGAGCATTAGCGACAAAAAAGTCATCGTTATCTACAAATTCTTCAATTTGTGCGCGCTGTGTACCTTCGACTAAAACTTTAACTGTACCGTCTGGTAATTTTAATAACTGAAGTACAGTGGCAATAGTACCGATACGATAAATATCATCTTGCTCTGGTTCATCTACAGTTGCATCTTTTTGTGCAACCAAGAAAATTTGTTTGTCTTTGTCCATTGCCGCTTCTAGGCATTTTATTGATTTTTCACGGCCAACAAAAAGCGGGATCACCATGTGCGGGTATACCACAACATCGCGCAGTGCAAGGACTGGGATTTCGACTCGGTCGGTTCTCTCAAGCGTCATTATAGTTTCTCTTCGCACTTCATTTATTTTAAAGATTACTCAAGTATATGGGGATAACCTAATTAAAGTTCAACAATTTTCCCTAACTCGATTAAATTAATTATAAAAAAAGGAGCCTAAGGCTCCTTTTTCCATTCAAATAGCTTAAAAACTATTCTGATGCAGCTTTATCTTGTTTATTATTTTCATAAATCAAGATTGGATCTGACTCACCTTTAATAACGGTTTCATCAATAACTACTTTGCTTACATCATCCATTGAAGGAAGCTCGTACATAGTATCAAGTAGTACACCTTCAACAATTGAACGAAGACCACGTGCGCCTGTTTTACGCTCCATTGCTTTGTGGGCAATTGCAGCTAAGGCATCATCGCGAAACTCAAGTTCAACGTCTTCCATACCAAACAATACTGAAAACTGTTTAGTAATCGCGTTTTTAGGTTCACTCAATATTTGTACAAGAGCTGCTTCATCAAGTTCTGTTAGCGTAGCCACTACCGGCAAACGACCTATAAACTCAGGAATTAAGCCATATTTAACTAAATCTTCTGGCTCTACATCTTTAAATGTTTCACTTAAAGAACGACTCGCCGCAGACTCTTTTACGCTAACGCCAAAACCGATACCGGTGTTTTTATGGCTACGTTGCTCAATTACTTTATCTAGGCCTGAAAATGCACCACCACAAATAAACAAGATTTTAGATGTATCTACTTGTAAAAACTCTTGCTGTGGATGTTTACGACCACCTTGCGGTGGAACAGAAGCAACGGTGCCTTCAATCAGTTTAAGTAGCGCCTGTTGAACGCCCTCGCCTGATACGTCACGCGTAATTGAAGGATTATCTGATTTACGAGAAATCTTGTCAATTTCATCGATGTAGACAATACCGCGCTGTGCTTTTTCAACATCGTAATCGCACTTTTGTAAAAGCTTTTGAATGATGTTTTCAACATCTTCACCTACATAACCTGCTTCGGTTAATGTAGTGGCATCGGCCATAGTAAACGGCACGTCAAGTAGGCGCGCTAATGTTTCTGCAAGTAATGTTTTACCACTACCTGTTGGGCCGATAAGCAAAATATTACTTTTACTTAATTCAATGTCTTGCTTAGTCGATTGGTTACGTAGGCGTTTATAATGGTTATAAACGGCAACAGACAATACTTTTTTAGCATGGTCTTGACCAATAACATAATCGTCTAAGTGTTTACGAATTTCTTTTGGTACAGGTAGTTTGTCAGACGTATCATGCTTAGGAGCAATGTCTTTGATCTCTTCCCTGATAATATCGTTACACAACTCTACACATTCATCACAAACGTATACTGAAGGGCCTGCAATTAATTTACGCACTTCGTGTTGGCTTTTGCCACAAAAAGAGCAGTATAACAATTTATTACTTTTGTCGCCGTCTGTAGGAGTGTCAGACATTCAGCTACCTCATTTTATTACGTTGGCCACCAAAACTATTGGCGGCTATTTCAATACGCTTTAACTATACCAAAATTTATTGGTTTTCGCATAGTAACTCAAAGTGGCAAACAGGTAGTCCTGCTTACCAAGCGCTTACTTTTTGTCGCGATTTGTAAACACAGAGTCTACCAAGCCGTAATCTACAGCTTGCGAAGCACTCATGAAGTTATCACGATCAGTGTCTTTAGAGATAATATCCAATGGTTGGCCTGTATGCTCAGCCATTAAGCGGTTAAGCTTATCTTTAATAGACAGAATTTCTTTAGCGTGTATTTCAAAGTCAGATGCTTGACCTTGGAAACCACCTAATGGTTGGTGAATCATCACACGTGAGTTTGGTAGGCAAAAACGCTTACCTTTAGCACCAGCAGTAAGTAAAAAAGCACCCATGCTTGCAGCTTGACCTACACATATTGTACTTACATCTGGTTTGATGAAGTTCATTGTGTCGTAAATAGCCATACCCGCAGTTACTGAACCACCTGGTGAGTTGATATATAAAAAGATATCTTTATCAGGGTTCTCTGATTCTAAAAATAGCATTTGCGCTAAGATCAGATTTGCCATGTTGTCTTCAACTTGACCTGTTAAAAAGATAATACGCTCTTTTAATAATCTCGAATAAATATCATACGAGCGCTCGCCTTTTGGTGTTTGTTCAACAACCATTGGGACCAATGCATTTAGGGGATCTGTAATACCAGTATTCATACTTATTTAATTCCTTATGCGCTTATACTTATCCTTATTATAAGGAAGCATAGTTATCGTTTTTCGCAAATTTAGAGCCAAAAACTAAAATGGCCCGGGCACGCTGTATAAACAGAGTAACACGAGCCATTTAATCGTTAGCGAGAGCTTAAGTCAATGACTTATTAAGCACCTTGCTGTGGATTCATGATGTCATCAAATGCTTTTTCAACATCAGTAACAACTGCTTTAGCCAAAATAGCTTCAACAGCTTGCTCTTCCATTGCTACATTACGCATTTGCTGCATAAGTTGATCATTACCTTTGTAGTATTCTACTACTTCAGTTGGATCTTCGTATGCAGAAGCTACTGTTGCGATTAATGCTTCAACTTTAGCATCATCAACTTTGATGTCGTTAGCTTTAATCACTTCACCTAATAAAAGGCCAGTTTTTACACGTGTTACAGCTTGCTCGTGGAACAATTCAGCTGGAAGCTCTGGCATGTTTTGAGCGTCGCCGCCAAAACGTTGAGCTGCTTGCTGACGTAAAGCATCAACTTCTTGATCAACAAGTGCTTTAGGCACTTCGATTTCGTTGTTAGCTAAAAGACCTTTGATTGCTTGGTCTTTAACGCTTGCTTTAACCGCTTGGTCTAGCTCACGTGTCATGTTCTTTTTAACTTCTTCTTTAAGCGCGTCTACGCCGCCTTCGGTAACACCGAATTTAGTTGCAAACTCTTCGCTTAATTCTGGTAATTCTTGCGCTTCAACTTTTTTCACTGTGATAGTGAATTGAGCCGCTTTACCTTTTAAGTTTTCAGCGTGGTAATCATCAGGGAAAGTTACATCAGCAACTACTTCTTCGCCTGCTTTTTTACCTACGATGTTATCTTCAAAACCTGGGATCATACGACCTTGGCCAAGTTCTAATGGGAAGTCTTCAGCTTTGCCGCCTTCAAATACTTCACCGTCGATAGTACCTACGAAATCAACTGTTACACGGTCGTTTTCGCCAGCAGCTGCATCAACATCAGCCCACGCTGCGTGTTGCTTACGAAGTGTTTCTAGCATGTTAGCTAAATCTTCGTCAGTTACTGTTACTGCTGGTTTTTCAACAGTAATTTTATCTAAACCTTGAACTTCAACTTCAGGGTAAACTTCAAACGTTGCTGAGAATTCTAAATCTTTACCTGCTTCAAGTGATTTAGGAGCGAATGTAGGCGCGCCAGCTGGGTTGATTTTTTCAGAAACGATTGCTTCAATGTAATTACGTTGCATTACTTCGCCAGCAACTTCTTGACGAACTGCAGGGCCAAAACGCTTGTTAATTACAGATACTGGAACTTTACCAGCACGGAAACCATCTATACGCTGTGTTTTTGACAGTTGTTGTAGGCGTTTTTTTACTTCGGTCTCAACGTTCTCTGAAGGAACGGTGATAGTTATACGGCGCTCAAGGCCTTGGGTCGTCTCAACAGAAACTTGCATGATTTACCTCAATATTCAATTTTGGCGACTGTTCGCCTTCCTTTACAAACAAAGTGTTCTGCATGAGTCTTGATAAAGTTTAAGCGGTTTTTCACACTTAAAAGCATCCGTCGCTACCATGAGACACCATTGCTGCTTTGCCCTTCGGGCACTATGTTAAACAATAGACGCGGCATTATAACCTAATATTTATGATAGTCGAGTATAGGGGGCAATTATTTGGACTAGATAAGGGACTATAAAGACTAACTGAATAAAAAACAGGCTAACTACGGACTAAATAGAATAAAATAGAAATTATTTAATAGAATTATAGGCTAACAGATTTAGATTTATAACTTAGAGGAGTTTACTTATTGTTCTTATTGGATAAGAAAATGGTCGGCGATGCAGGATTTGAACCTGCGACCCCTTGGACCCAAACCAAGTGCGCTACCAAACTGCGCTAATCGCCGACATTGAAGAGTTAACTTCTTTTTTCATACTGAACACTTAAACTGAGAGTTTAAGACCATTTTAAGAAAATGGTCGGCGATGCAGGATTTGAACCTGCGACCCCTTGGACCCAAACCAAGTGCGCTACCAAACTGCGCTAATCGCCGATATTCGTTGTAAATGGGGTGACTGATGGGGCTCGAACCCACGACAACCGGAATCACAATCCGGGGCTCTACCAACTGAGCTACAATCACCGCTATATTTACATGTTTTCAAATGGTGCACCCAGAAGGATTCGAACCTTCGACCGACGCCTTAGAAGGGCGTTGCTCTATCCAGCTGAGCTATGGGCGCATCGAAAACTTCATAGTTTACCAATAAGCTATTCGATTATAAAAAATTATAAAAAATTATAAAAAAATGGTCGGCGATGCAGGATTTGAACCTGCGACCCCTTGGACCCAAACCAAGTGCGCTACCAAACTGCGCTAATCGCCGAAACTTATTATTGCTAGCGAGTGACCTCGTTGACAACGGGGTGCATAATAGTGATTTGACGGGGTTAGGTCAAACGTTTTTTTAAGAAAACCAATCAAGTGCTCATTTTTAGTGCACAATGGTTAAATATTACAATAGTCGGCTGAATTTTAAACTATTTAACAGCTCAAACGTTATATACCTTAAAAGCAACTTGGCGCTGCTATGCTTTTCTGCGAAAATAGTAGGCACATTATAAAACGAGTTAAATAAAGAGCGTATTTTTCTTTATTAGCATTTTTACCCCTATTTTATTATGCATTCGTTTTTAGAGTATCGGTATCTAGTTAATTAACCCCAATTAAAGGTCACCCATGACGGCAAACATCATTGATGGTAAGGCAATCGCAAAACAAGTACGTAGCGCTGTAGCAGAACGCGTAAGTGAACGTGTAGCAAATGGTTTACGTGCACCAGGACTTGCAGTAGTACTTGTAGGACTTGATCCAGCAAGCCAAGTTTATGTTGGTTCAAAACGTAAAGCCTGTGAAGAAGTAGGTTTTATCTCTAAATCATTTGATTTACCAGCAGACACACAAGAGCAAACTCTTTTAGATTTAATTGACGAGCTAAATAATGATGCCGAAGTTGATGGAATTTTAGTGCAGTTACCACTGCCAAAAGGTCTTGATGCTGAAAAGATTTTAGAACGAATTACCCCACATAAAGATGTTGATGGATTTCATCCATATAACATTGGTCGATTAGCACAGCGTATGCCTGCCCTTCGCCCATGTACCCCTAAAGGTATTATTACATTACTTGATTCAACGGGTGTACGTTATAAAGGGATGCATGCAGTTGTCGTTGGCGCGTCAAATATTGTTGGTCGTCCAATGTCGTTAGAGCTTTTATTAGCAGGTTGTACTACCACTGTGTGCCATAAATTTACTCAAGACTTAGAAACACATGTTCGCCGCGCTGACTTATTAGTTGTGGCTGTCGGTAAACCTGAATTTATACCGGGAGATTGGATAAAAGAAGGCGCTATTGTTATCGATGTGGGCATTAACCGCTTAGATACGGGTAAATTAGTCGGTGATGTTCAATACAGTGTGGCCGAACAAAAAGCGCATTTTATTACACCTGTACCAGGTGGCGTTGGCCCGATGACTGTCGCAAGCTTAATTGAAAACACACTTGAAGCGTGTGAAAAGTATCACAGCTAAGCTGTTAAAAAATCAAAAAAGGGTTGCCATTTGGCAACCCTTTTTTAGTTTGACCTGAATTACTTTAAACGCTTACGCTTTACGCCACGTTGTTTTACCAGCTGAATCTTCAAGTATTACACCTAACGCATTAAGCGCATCACGTGCTTCATCAGCAGCAGCCCAGTCCTTACTAGCACGTGCTTCATTACGTTTTACAATTAATGCTTCAATTGTCGCAACTTCGTCGTCATCTTGCCCACCTTGTAAAAAAGCTTCCGGTGCTTGTTGAGCAACACCTAACACTTCACCGAGGCTACGCAGTATAAACGCTAACTTGCCAGCTTGACCTGCGTCACTTTCTTTTACGCGGTTTAATTCTTTAGCAAGTTCGAACAACACAGGTAGTGCTTCTGGTGTATTAAAGTCATCATTCATTGCTTTTCTAAACTTAGCAACAAACTCATTGCCTTCTAAGTCGCACTCTACCGGTACGACATCACGAAGCGCTGTATAAATGCGTTCAAGTGATGAACGCGCTTGGTCTAAATTTTCTTGTGAGTAATTTAATTGGCTGCGATAATGCCCTGAAATTAAAAAGTAACGAACAGATTCAGCGTCGTATGCTTTTAAAACCTCACGCACAGTAAAAAAGTTATCTAACGACTTAGACATTTTTTCTTTATTTACTTGCACCATGCCAGTATGTATCCATGTATTTACATACTTGCCGTTGTTTGCACAGCACGACTGGGCAATTTCGTTTTCATGATGTGGAAACTGTAAATCAGACCCGCCACCGTGAATATCAAAATGCTCTCCTAAGTGTTTTGAGCTCATTGCCGAACATTCAATATGCCAACCAGGACGCCCTTCACCCCACGGTGATGACCATGATGGCTCACCTGCTTTGGCTTTTTTCCATAACACAAAATCAAGCGGATCGTCTTTATCTTGAGCCACTTCTACGCGAGAGCCCGATTGCAACATAGTTAAATCTTGCTGAGAAAGCGCACCATATTGCTCAAACGTTGATACATCAAACAAAACATCGCCATCAGCTGCAACATAGGCATGGCCTTTTTCAATCAAGCGCTTAACCATAACGATAATTTCATCCATATGGCTTGTAACTGTTGGTTCAACATCTGGGCGTAGCATATTTAGGCTATCAAAATCTTCATGCATCGCTTTAGTCATGCGCACAGTTAAGTCGTTTATTGACTCACCATTTTCATTTGCACGTTTAATTATTTTATCGTCGATATCTGTAATGTTACGTACATATTTTAAATCGTAACCAATATGACGTAAGTAGCGCACAATAACGTCAAAACCAACAAAAGTACGAGCGTGTCCAATATGGCAGTAATCATAAATGGTGATACCACACACATACATGTCGATTTTGCCTTCGACCATAGGTTTAAATTGCTCTTTTTGTCGCGTGAGTGTGTTGTATATATTTACCATTTACTTTGAGTCCTTGACTATTTACTTGAACAGTTATGTTACCACTTGAAAAGCCCCTGCTCTAGCGCTTTATAACAAACCAAACATCTACTTTGTTAATCTTAGCCAACTACGATAAAATAGCGCCAATATTTAAACCAGATATAGGAAAACACATGGTTGTTCTACACACCAATTTTGGTGACATCACCATTAAAATGTTTGAGCAAGAAGCTCCAAATACAGTTAAAAACTTTTTAGAGTATGCAAATGCTGATTTTTTCAACGGCACTATCTTTCATCGTGTAATCGATGGTTTTATGGTTCAAGGCGGTGGTTTTGTACCAGGTATGGAACAAAAAGAAGTTAACGACCCAATTAAAAATGAAGCTAATAATGGCCTATCTAACAAGATAGGTACTTTAGCAATGGCACGTACACCTGATCCTCATTCAGCTACAGCGCAGTTTTTCATTAACGTGAATAACAACGACTTTTTAAACCACAGTAGCGAAACATCGCAAGGCTGGGGTTACTGTGTTTTTGCTGAAGTAGTAGAAGGCATGGACGTAGTAAATAAAATAAAAGGCGTAGCAACAGGTAGTACTGGTTTTCACCAAGACGTGCCTCTTGAAGATGTGATCATCGAAAGCGTTACTGTTAGCTAATAGTAAGTTTACCCACGTAATGTGGAGTATCAGCGGGCATTTACGCAATGTGTATACGCCCGCTTTATTTATATCGAAAAGACTGACCTATGACTCGCCAAACTTACTTTATTGCAGATTTACACCTAAGCGAAAACCGCCCCGACATTAGCGCTGCATTTTTTGACTTTTTAAATACGCATATACTAAATAAAGATGTAGATGCACTTTATATTTTGGGTGATTTTTTTGAAGTATGGGTTGGAGATGACTACATTACAGCGCTGAGTGCCGATGTAGCAAAGCATTTAAGCGCCGTTAATGATGGTGGGACACCTGTTTATTTTATACATGGCAACCGTGATTTCATCATGCGCAAGCAATATGCAGACATGGCCGCAATGACTTTACTCGATGAACAAACAGTCATTGATTTATATGGTACGCCTACCGTTATTTTACATGGCGACGAAATGTGTACTCAAGATACTGAGTATCAAAAATTTCGTAAAAAAAGCCGTGGTTGGTGGTGGCCAAAATTAATGCTTGCAATGCCACTTTGGTATCGTAAAAAAATAGCGCGTAATGCCCGTGAAAAAAGTAAGTTGAGCCAAGCTGATAAACCTATCGAAATTTTAGACGTTGTAGATGAAGCCGTGCTTGCCACCTTTGCCAAACATAACGTTACTAATATGATTCATGGTCATACTCACCGCCCTAATGTTCATACCTATAAAGTTAATGAACAAACGCTTACTCGTACAGTGCTAGGTGACTGGTATACCCAAGGCTCTTATTTAGTCGTTACCCCTCAATCACAAGAATTAATTAGCACGCCTTTCGCATAATTTAAAATCCTGACTATTATTTAACTATATATTTGAATAATAGTGAGAGGTTTAATGATTAAGCTGTTAATTTTCATCGTAGTAATTGCCATTCCTACCAAAGTATTTAGCGAGCAAACATGGCAAATTGTTACTGAAAACTACCCTCCCTATTTTAGCGAAAACCTTCCTGATAACGGTTGGTTATACGAAATCACTCAATCAGCCCTTAAAACTCAAGGCATTAATAGCGAAGCCGAGTTTACGACATGGGACCGCGCCCTAAAGCTATTAGAAAAAAAGAGAAAAACAGCTATTTTAGGCGCTTTTTATTCATTAAAAAGAAATGAAGTTTTTTACTACTCTCGCCCACTTGCAGTTGCTCATTCAGGAATTTTTAAACGCAAAGAGAGGCTATTAACTTCGATGGTACAGTTCAGTCATTAACACCTTATAGTATTGGTACAGAAGACAATGCCTTTGTAAGCCAAGAGTTTACAAGAAATACTGAGCTGGCAATAACATCCACTAAAAGCCTTCCTACAAGTTTATACCTGCTACAACAAGGACGTATTGATTTGGTCGCAGGCACTAAAGAAGTAGGGAAGTATTGGCTTGAGCACAATAACGAAGTTGATTTAGATAAGAATAAAATTGAGTACTTATTGCCAGATCTTGCTTCTCATAAACTGTATTTAGTTGTCTCTAAATCAAATTACAGGGCAAAAGAGTACTTACAAAAATTTAATAGAGGGATTGATATAATAATTGAAAACGGAAGCATTGCTGAAATCATGAAAAAACACAATTTCAGCAATCAAAAAACAGCTGAATACATTAATTTTTTAAAAGAAAATTAGCTTTATGCTATTGGCAGGCCACTATGAAACTTAAAATCTTCATCCTGTGATGAAATTAATTCGGCTTCAATCTCGCCAAATTCTTTAACTCGTTCGGTAATATCAAAATCAGCAATTTCTTGCGCTAAAGTTAGATAATCTTGGTAATGACGGGCTTCAGAGCGCAGCAGCGAAATATAAAAATCACCTAAACGTTTGTCAACATGCGGCGCAAGCTTTGCGAAACGCTCACACGAACGCGCCTCAATGTAAGCGCCTACAATTAATTTATCAACAAGGGCGTTTGGCTCAAACGTTTTAACATGACGAAGCATGCCTTTTGCATAACGACATGGTGTAATGCTTTGGTACTCTACACCGTACTCGTCCATAATTTCGAGCACTTGGTAAAAATGATGCAACTCTTCTTTTATCAACAATACCATTTTATCAATTAAATCTTGTCCATATGGCGAATTAGATTTAGGAATTATTGATTTAGTTAGCTTATTTTTAGCCGCGAGATCACGCCAATTTCCTTCACGCTTATAAATAAGCGTTTCAAATGGCTTTAGCCACTCGAGTAAGGCATCACTGCCCTCTTTATCAACAGCGTATTTACGTATTAAAAACATCGCACTTTGAGCCGCTTTTAACTCACAAATTAAGTGATCGATTAAGATTACTGATAAGTTCTCTTTTTTAATTGCCTGCTCCACCCACTGCTGTGGGGTTGTACACACTAAAAAGTTATTGATCGGCTCTAAAAGTTGGCTATGTGGCACGTTGACTGCTCATTACTAAATAAATTTGATATGCCATTATTTTAACACGAAATTTTGTTTCGGATAAATCAAAGCCCTAACCTGTGCAAAAATGTTAATAGTGAGTTAACTTGACTTTGCAAAATAAGTGAACCATAACTGTACATAGACTGTATAAAAATAAACCAACCAAAACAGTAATACGTTCCTTTTATGGAGTAAGTACTATGATATTAAATCACCTCTGGGGCATTTATGCTCACCCACTTGAAGAATGGCAAACAATAGATAATCGCCATGAAAGTTTAACCTATAGTTTGTCGCATATTTTACTGATTGCTTTGTTTCCTTCAATAATGGGTTATTACTCATCTGTTTATTTAGGATGGAGTATAGGCGCAGGCGATCCTGTATTTTTAA
Source organism: Pseudoalteromonas sp. TB25 (assembly GCF_000497995.1). Lineage (NCBI taxonomy): Bacteria > Pseudomonadati > Pseudomonadota > Gammaproteobacteria > Alteromonadales > Pseudoalteromonadaceae > Pseudoalteromonas > Pseudoalteromonas sp. TB25. The sequence goes on along the minus strand of NZ_AUTI01000326.1, from coordinate 8,622 downwards.
CGCACGATAGTGCGCTATTAATTGCAGTTGCAATGTATTTTGCTTTAATAGCGGGTGTTTTTGCATTAGCGTATTTGGCTCATTGGATGGCCGTTACATTTGGCTCTAAGCCTACATTTACACAAACACTTGAACTTGCAGCTTATACTGCAACACCTGTGTTTATGTCGGCGCTTGCCGCCTTTTGGCCTGTACTTTGGTTTGTAGTGTGTATTGGAATTATTGCACTAGCTTACTCGGTCTACTTACTTTATACCGGCGTACCAATACTTATGCATATTCCAGAAGAGCGTGGTTTTATTTATGCCAGCTCGGTTGTAACGTGCGGATTAATATTATTAGTTATTATTTTAGCTGTAACAGCTATGCTTTGGACAAATGGGATTGTTAGTCCAATGTTTACTTAATAAAGTTTAGCTAAAAAAGAGTCGTGTTTGATAGAAATGTTCCCTTTCTTTCCTTCGCAAAAAAGGAGCTAATTAGCTCCTTTTTTTATGTAACGACTTTTTATTAACTAATTATTAATCAGCTTCGTTTTCGTCTTGGTTGTGAATCTCTAAACTTGAAGACATCGCACTTTCGCGGGTGCTTTTTGCTGAATCGTTACGTAGCTCATCAATACGATTTAAATAGTTTTGATCAATGTCGCCTGTAATATATTGCCCATCAAATACTGAGGTTTCAAACTTAGTAATTTCAGGATTTTCTTGGCTAACCGCAGCTATTAAATCTTTTAACGATTGAAAGATTAAACCGTCAGAACCAATACTTGCATTAATATCTTCAACTTCACGTCCGTGAGCAATAAGCTCAGCTGCTGAAGGCATATCAATACCGTACACATTAGGGAAGCGTATTTCAGGCGCTGCGGATGCAAAGTAAACATTTTTAGCACCAGACTCTCGAGCCATTTCAACAATTTGTGCTGATGTTGTACCACGAACAATTGAGTCATCAACCAATAATACGTTTTTACCTTTAAACTCGCGATCAATTGCATTTAGCTTTTGACGCACTGATTTTTTACGCATCTCTTGGCCAGGCATGATAAATGTACGACCGATATAACGGTTTTTAACAAAACCTTGGCGATACGGTAAATCAAGCACACGTGCAATTTCCAGTGCTACATCGCATGAAGTTTCTGGGATTGGGATAACTACATCAATGTCTTTATCAGCCCATTCGCGTGCAATTTTTTCACCTAGTTTTGTGCCCATGTTTACGCGTGTTGCGTACACAGACATACGGTCTATTGTTGAATCAGGTCGAGCAAAATAAACAAATTCAAAAATACACGGCGAGTAAGATGCTTTATCTGCACAACTAAGTGAATGAAATTCACCTTCTTCTGTAACATATATAGCTTCACCAGGGGCAACGTCACGTACAAACTCAAAACCATCCGGTTTTAACGCAACGCTTTCTGAGGCGAACATGTACTCAGTGCCTTTTGCAGTCTCACGTTTACCAAATACAAGTGGGCGGATACCATTAGGGTCGCGAAAAGCAACAATACCGTGACCAATGATCATAGCAATTGTTGCATAACCACCGCTTACTTTATTATTTACCTCGGTTACCGCAGTAAATATATCTTCAGGGTCTAAATGCAACTTATCAGATTTACTTAGTTCATGTGCCATGATGTTGAGTAAGATTTCTGAATCAGATGTTGTATTTACATGACGACGTGCTTCTGAGAATAACTGCTCTTTTAAAGCTTCTGCATTAGTAAGGTTGCCATTATGGGCAAGTGCTATACCAAACGGTGAGTTAACATAAAAAGGCTGTGCTTCAGATGAGCTTGAAGACCCTGCTGTAGGATAGCGCACATGGCCAAGACCTATCGTACCTTGTAGTCGTTTCATATGACGAGTGTGAAAGGCATCTTTCACTAAGCCATTTGCTTTGCGTAAGCTGAACGTATTATTCTCAATGGTAATGATACCCGCGGCATCTTGACCACGGTGCTGCAAAACAGTTAAGCCATCATAAATCGCCTGATTGACAGGGGATGTTCCGACTATTCCAACGATACCACACATGTAATTTATCCTCGCCGATTAACGGTTTACTGAATTTAAAAAGCTCGAGTTGTTTTCTAGGTATGAAAAGAACCATTCAACAACAAAGCCAAATTCTGGAATCAAAATAGAATTACCCCACCAGTGCGTATTGGGTGCACCAGTAAAAGCATCAAGAAAGAAGAGTAACGCGCTCACGACCAACACGCCTCGTAGAGCACCAAACACTATGCCAAAGACACGGTCGGTACCCGATAAACCAGTACGATGTACGAGCTCACCTAAAATGTAGTTTAGTAAACCGCCTAACAGTAGCGTCGCAAAGAATAATATGGCTATGGCCGCCGCATTTCTTAAAAGGGGTTCAGAAATGGTTGTTAGGAAGGAAGCTAAATATTGGTAAAATAAGCTAGAGATGATAAAGGCGCCAGCCCATACCGCTAATGACATTGCTTCTTTTACAAAGCCACGTATTAAACCGATGATGGTAGACAATACAATGATGCCAATAATGGCGTAATCAACCCAGATCATAAGAACCAATTAGTCGCTAATTTGGGGCGCATTCTATACCCAAACATCGTTAGTATGCAAGTTTAAACGGGAGATTACTGGGTTGTGGTTAATACAAAAAATTAACATTCTAGTCTAGGTATTGTGAGATAAAGATAATGATAAAAAAAATATAAATAAATAAAAAAAGGCTTGTTATACAAGCCTTTTTAAAATTATTTTGTTACTTCGTACTGCGTAACTTTACCATTTAATTTAGTAAGCTCTTTGAGCTGAGGGAGCTGCTTTTGTAATTCACTTTTATCAAGCGAAGGACCAACAAATACTTTGGTTAATGTCCCATTTGGGGTTTTAATCGGTTTAGTAAACGTTTTAAACCCTTCAGCCTTTAATTTAGCCTGTAATGCTTTAACGTTTGCAACATGTGAAAAACTACCTAATTGAATAACATAGGCCATACTCGTTAGGTTTTCATCACTTTTACGTGGTTCAATTGGCTCTGGCTTAGCTTGAACAGGCGCTTTTGTAATTGATGTAGCTTTGGGTTCTATAGTTGCTTCAACAACTTTATCTTCCACAGCGTAATCACTCTCATCCTTCGCGCTTTGCTGCTCAAAAGCTTCATCGTCAGCTTGAATGTCTTCAATTTCATCTTGCTTTAGTGGCTCAGCATTAGCCATATTTTCATCAATTGACTCTTGAAGATCGATTGTTTTGAACTCAGGGCGGTCTGGGATCGCTTTAAAGCCTTCTTTATAATGCACTTTTTCGCCATCGAGTATATTAGGGATAAACACAATTGCTGCGATCACCACTATACTTGTTCCGACTAAGCGATTAATAAAACTTGAGTTCACCGACATCCTCTCTATTTTTTAAAGTAATTAATAGCGCCAGCAACTGTAAAAAATGAACCAAATATAATCAACATAGTATCACTTTGTTGTTCTGGTAAAATTACATTCAGTGCTTGTGCCACACTATCATAGCTATTAATAGTATTATGATGAGACAATTCGTGCAGTGCATTTTGTAAATTACTTGCAGTGTCACCTCGCGGGCCACTTAAGCTCGCTAATGACCACTCATCGACCAAGTGACTTACTTCTTTAAATACACCCGCTTTATCTTTATCAGCAAGCATAGCGGCTAATGCATGAATTTTAAAGCCTTTATCTTTATAGCTTGATAACTTATTGGCTAAATAACGCGCCGACTCAGGGTTGTGTGCTACATCGGTAAAGACTAAAGGCTCAATACTTAACTGCTGAAAGCGCCCTTCGACAACTAAATTAGCTAAACAACTTCGTATAATTGATTCACTAGGTAATAAGTTTAAAACACTTAGCGTAGTTAATGCGGTAGCTGCATTTTGACACGGTATTGCAGGCTTATCTATTTCAAGATTATGTTCTTTATATTGCCAATTAAAGCTCTCAGCATTTTCTTTAAAAATAAAGTCACTGCCCGACAACGTCATATTGGCATTAATTTCTTTGCCGTAATCAGTCATTGTGTGAGGAATATTTAAATCCCCTATAATAGCGGGCGTATTTTCACGAAAAATACCGGCTTTATCATAAGCCACTAACTCACGGGTATCACCTAAGTACTCTTTATGGTCTAAGTCTATAGTCGTGATCACGCTTGCAAAGGGAGTGACTATATTTGTGGCGTCAAAGCGCCCACCTAAACCAACCTCGAGTAATACATAATCGACGTTACAGCGTTTAAAAATTGCCAACGCACCCAAAGTACCATATTCAAAATAAGTCAGAGGAGTGTCTTTACGGCCTTGCTCAAGCTGGTGAAAAGCATCTATATGAAATTGGTCGGCCAATTCTTCCCCATTAACTCGTACACGCTCGTTATAACGAATTAAATGTGGAGATGCGTAAGTACCCACATTGAAACCTTGCGCTAGCAATAGCGACTCTAAGCAGCGTGCTGTGGTGCCCTTACCGTTTGTACCGGCAATAAGAATAATTTTACTTGGAGTGTTTAACAGGCCAATATTGTTAGCAACATTAGCAACTCGTTCTAAGCCCATAGCAATGTTAGCTGGGTGAACACTTTCTAAATAAAAAAGCCAATCATCAAGGCTTGATGATTGGCTAGGAGTTTTTTTTGTCATAGCGTGTAATCAGTAAAGCTGAAATTTACGCTACTCTATGCTCTTGTTCCGTAGAAGGCAAGTTCATAAATTTAGCTAAAATGCGTGCAAGGGTATCGCGCATTTCACGGCGGTCAATAATCATGTCAATTGCACCGTGTTCAAGCAAAAATTCACTACGCTGAAAGCCTTCAGGTAATGTTTCGCGAACAGTTTGCTCAATAACACGAGGACCCGCAAAACCAATTAATGCTTTAGGTTCTGCAACGTTAATATCGCCCAGCATAGCAAGTGATGCAGATACACCACCCATAGTTGGGTCAGTCATGACTGAAATAAACGGAAGACCTTTTTCAGTCATTTTTGCAAGTGCAGCACTTGTTTTAGCCATTTGCATAAGCGACATAAGCGCTTCTTGCATGCGTGCACCGCCTGATGCAGAAAAACAAATAAGCGGCATGTTATGCTCTAAACATTGATCAACAGCATCAACAAAGCGAGCGCCAACAACAGAAGCCATTGAACCACCCATAAACGAGAACTCAAATGCTACTGCTGCAACTGGAATACCTTTTAATCGGCCTTTCATAGCTACAAGTGCATCTTTTTCACCACTTGCTTTTTGGGCTGCACTGATACGATCAGAGTATTTTTTAGAATCTTTAAACTTAAGAATGTCTTTAGGCTCATGTTGTGTGCCAAGCTCTTGACGGTCACCTTCATCTAAAAAGTGCTCCAGGCGCTTACGGCCACTTACACGCATATGATGGTTACACTTAGGACATACGTTTAATGACTTTTCTAATTCAGCTTTATATAAAATTGAATCACACGATGTGCACTTAGCCCAAACACCTTCTGGGATTTCTTTACGACCTGATGATTTTGTCGTTTTAGGTAAGATTTTTTCTAGCCAACTCATTTGCAACTCTCTTAATGCTGTTCTGTGTCGCGAGCCTGCCAATAGCAATTAGCAGACAAATTTTTTCAATTAAAACATGAATTACACTAACGCGGTATAAAAAACTGGTCTTAGTAGTTAAAAGTGTTCATAAAAAGCACTAACGACAACCATAACTAAATTTCAGCGTCAGGTAAAAACAATGGACCTAAAGGCATTTTAGGAATATTAAACTCTTCAGGATAATCGACATCAACCAAGTATAAACCTGCAGCTTTAGCTGTAGCACTTGCTTTAGCACGCTCTTTACAATCAAGTAATTCTTTCAACCAAATAGGCTGTTGCTTATGTATGCCAATATCCATCAAGCTCCCCGTTATATTACGTACCATGTGATGTAAGAACGCATTCGCCTTAATATCAATAATAACGTAACACCCTTGGCGCTGTACCGATAAGTGATGAATAGTACGAGTTGGTGTATTCGCTTGACAATGGATCGCTCGAAAAGATGTAAAATCGTGTGTCCCGATCAAATACTGACAGGCTTCCTGCATTTTAACTTCATCTAATGGGTGATGAAAATGCGTAACCCCTTCGCTTAACACTGCTCCTCGAAAAGGAGAGTTATAAATAATATAGCGGTATCGGCGAGCGGTTGCACTAAAACGAGCATGAAAATCGACAGCAACTGGTTGTGCAAAGCGAATAGCAATATCTTTAGGCAATAAGGTATTCATACCCATTGTAAATGCGACCATGTCACGCGAAGCTTCAGTTTCAAAATGTATTATTTGACCTGTACCGTGCACACCCGCATCAGTTCGCCCCGCACATACTACTTCAACTGGGTGATTACAAATACGCGACAATGCCTTTTCTACTTCTTGTTGTACGCTATTAACATGTGATTGACGTTGCCACCCACTATAGCGTACGCCGTTGTATTCAACTCCAAGTGCTACTCGCATAATTACTGCTTTACCTACTGTGCTAATGAACACGGCATTTTATGCTATCTCTCGACGCAATAAAAGGAGGTGTGCGGTAATACCCTTTTTATTAAAAACATGAGCATTTTAATGAATCAAATAACTTAATAATTACGATGTAAATTATTCTTTTATAACAATTACATACTATAAAATCCGCTTCATTAATGCGTTGCTTTCCCTTGTTATAATTAAACTAACATCCATAAAAAAACCCTTAATTAGAATAACCAATTAAGGGTTTTTTTAACAATTTGTTATTTTAGTTTCGCTTTTAAACTAAGTGCCTCTTCTTGAACTTCTTCTGGGCCTTTGTTGATGACATCCTCAATGACCTTGAGCGCAGAATCAAAATCATCAATTTCAATATAAGCACGCGCTAAATCTAGTTTAGCTGAGTAGCCACCACTTTCAGCATCAACATCGGTTGGGTTATCACCCGCAAGTAATGCATCAAACTCACTCAAACCAACATCCATATTAACATCGGTGTAAGGTTCGTGTTCAAGTTCAGCCTCTTCACTTTCTTCTAATAATGAATCTATATCTACAAATTCATCATTATCAAGTTGCTCAATATCACTACTTTCAACAAGTGGCTCTTTTGTAGTTAATGAGTCATCTTCCTCTAAGTCTTCTTTTAGCAAGCTGTCAAAGTCGACATCAAATTCACTGCTATCCTCAGCACTTAATTCTTCAGGCTCCGCTAACTCACTAAGTAATGAATCAAAATCAGTTTGCGTCAAATTTGACATAAACTCTTCATCAAGTTCATCGTCAGAGCTAATATTAGTGCTACCTGCTTCATCTGAGTTTGTTAACTGTGCTTCGCGCTCTGCATTTGTTTGCTCTTGCTGCTCGTCTGATAACTCATCAGTTAGCGCTTGCTCTAAAATATCTTCGTCAAACTCAACATCTAAGTCAGAAAAATCGTCTTCTAAACTATCTAAATCATTATTTTCAGAAAGCGCATTTGATAAGTCTTGCTCAGCTTGGCTGGAAGCGACTCCCTGCGCCTCACCGTCTAAATCATCACCTTGTAATTCTTCGGGGGTAAATGGCAACTCACTTTCTAGTGTTTCTTGAACTTCATCAAGGTTAAGAGGTTTGGTATCCTCTTCTATACTAACTGGTTTAACAGAATCAATTCCGTCATTAATTTCTTGCAGTAAATCATCAAACGACTCGTCTTCAACCTTAGCTTCTGATTCAGAGAAGTCATTATCAATTAATAGTTCATCATCAAAATCATCTTCTAAGCTATCTAAGTTAGCATTTTCAGAAAGCGCATTTGCGAGATCTTTCTCTGTTTGACTAAGTGATACTGCATTTTCTTCACTCGGTGCATTTTCTTTAGGTTCTTGCGGCTCAAACGAAGGTTCATTCTCCAATAATGAATGATCATCATCTAATTCAAGTTCAGGATATTCATCTAACTCTTCACTTGGCGTTATAAGATCGCTATCAAGCTGCTCTTCAACTTTTGTAAGATCTGAGTCATCGTCGCCCGCTAACGGATCGTCACCAAGATCTACTTCTATTTCTTCAAGATCGTCGTCAAGCTCATCTAAAGACCAATCTGGTGTTTCTATATAGTCATCATCCGTCGCTTGTTGTAGCTCATTTAAAAGCTCATCAACGCTCTTTAAAGTATCATCTGTATATTCTTCAAGCGCATCTTCTGGATCAAGAAGCGACTCTGATGTATCTGAAAAATCATCAACCGTTACATCTATAAGTTCAGGTTCTTCTTCAAGCTCAGGTTCTTCTTTAAGCTCAGGTTCTTCTTTAAGCTCAGGTTCTTCTTCAAGCTCAGGCTCTTCTTCAAGCTCAGGCTCTTCTTCAAGCTCAGGTTCTTCTGCAAGTTCAGGCTCATTGTAAAGCTCAGGCTCTTCTTCAAGCGCAGGGGCTTCTTCAAGCGCAGGTTCTTCTTCAAGCTCTGGTTCTTCTACAAGCTCAGGTTCTTCTGCAAGTTCAGGCTCATCGTCAAGCTCAGGCTCTTCTTCAAGCTCAGGTTCTTCTTCAAGCTCAGGCTCATCGTAAAGCTCAGGCTCTTCTTCAAGCTCAGGTTCTTCT
>NZ_AUTI01000325.1:0-42900 GCF_000497995.1 Pseudoalteromonas sp. TB25 | reverse complement strand
GCGCGCCAGCCGGTACTAAAACGCGCGTATTTTTAGCGCAACTCTGGTTTGAGCTTCGCCAAAAGCAAACACAAATAACCGATTTTGAAAAAGTACTTGCGACTAAAGTAACCGCTTTACAACAGGCTCGTGAAAAAGCGAGTAAAATTGCGGGGGCTGCTCAGCGCCAGCAATTCATGAATAAGATAACTGAAAATGAAAAGCATATAAAAATACGCTCTGCACATATTCATCGTCAAAAACTACTTATTAAGCAAAAAATAGTGCAATTACTTGCCAGTAGTCGTTTAAAAGTAAATGAATTAATGCACCCTGGTGTGGAGCTTAAAATAGCGAAAGATTCTAAACAATTTTCGCGTATTTACCCGCCCCACCTAGTTAAGCTAACTGAGGGTAAAATTACTCAGACGTTTTAGTTTCTTCGTTATTTTGTGTATCAGTTTCAACTTTGTTATTAGCGTCGCAATCATCAGTTGGCGCTAATGGCCAACCACCTAATTGCTGCCAGCGATTTACTATTAAGCAATAAAGCTCAGCTGTACGTTCTGTGTCGTAAAGCGCTGAGTGTGCTTGGCTGTTATCAAACTCGATACCTGCCGCTCTACATGCTTTTGCTAATACAGTCTGCCCTAACGCTAAACCCGCTAAAGATGTTGTATCAAAGCTTACGAACGGATGAAATGGCGTACGCTTAATGTTATTACGCTCTATTGCTGCATTTAAAAAGCCATGATCGAATGCGGCATTATGCGCCACAATAACTGAGCGTTGGCACCCAGCGGCCTTTTGCGCTTTGCGTACTACTTTACATATTTCTTTAATTACTTCATCTTCAGGTACTGCGCCACGTAATGGTGAAAACGGGTCTATACCGTTAAAGTCAATGGCTGCTTGTTCTATATTAGCGCCTTCGAATGGCTGAACATGAAAATGAACAGTATGATCTATGCTGAGCAGTCCTTCGTCATCCATTTTTAAAACAGAAGCTGCTATTTCTAACAAGGCATCTGTTTCTTTGTTAAAACCAGCAGTTTCAACATCAATAACAACAGGAAAAAATCCACGAAAGCGTTTTGCGAAAGGTGTTTGCTCAGTATTTGCCATAGTCTTCTTTGTTTATACGTGTAAGCTGACTATTATGTCAAAATTGATGCCCCCTAGGCTAGGGGATTTAAGTATTTATTGCTTTAAAATTGTAGGCACATAACTTGCTTTAACTTGTAAGTTAGTTACGTAGAGAACAAACTAATCATTGCAGTCGTTAATTTGCCAAATTATTGGCATTCCCGGATAGCTGGAGAGCACCATGAAGTATAAGTTGTTATTTATTAGCCTTAGTATAAGTGCAGTGCTTTGCAGTACTCACTCGCAAGCTGCTATGCGCCAATACACAGCAACCCAAGACAACTCCAACTGGGAAGTCGTTAAAACAACGCGCTTACAATGCCAATTAAATCATGAAGTTCCTTATTATGGGGAAGCTATTTTTAAAGCTTCAGCAAGTAAAAATAAAAACTTAACGTTTAATTTAGATATGGTTGTACGCCCAGATAATTACGCAATTGCTGGTTTAAAAGCCGTGCCACCGTCTTGGCGAGCAGGCTTACCGGCCCGTGATATTGCAAATATGAAATTACTTAAAAAGTTTGATGGTGAGCTGGGCAATAAAACCGCATGGGAGATGCTTAGTGAGCTTGAAAAAGGCTACTACCCTACTTTTTATTATCAAGACTGGCAAAACAGTGCCGATAAAATTGCCGTTGGTATATCGAGTGTAAACTTTAAACAAGCTTACTGGGCTTTTTTACAATGCCGTGATGAGCTACTCCCTTACAGCTTTGAAGATATTTCGTTTACTGTAATGAACTATCAATCTAACAGCAGTAAATTAACTAAATCGTCGCAACAACGCCTTGATAAAATTGCTGAGTATTTAAAAAATGATGCAAGCATAGAGTCCATTAGCATTGACTCATACACCGATAGTTATGGCGGCCGCTGGAATAACTTAGATTTATCGCGCAAGCGCGCCAAAACTATAAAAGATTATATGGTGAGCTTGGGTGTCGATGAAGCAAAAGTGCAAACCACCGGTTTAGGCGAAAAACGCTTTGTTGATAATAACGATAACATTTTAGGCCGAGACAAAAACCGTCGTTTAATTATTCAAATAGAGAAAATGTAGTAAAACTAATTTGCGCTTACTCTCTTTCGCTTTAAAAATTTATCACCAAATTGGAAAAAACCCAGACTAATTAAAATAATAACCGCACCAATTATTAGCTCTTGGCTTAATGGCTCATTGTTTAGCCAAGCTCCTAAGCCTAACGCAAAGCTAGGAGTTATGAGCGTAGTAAGTGATACCGTACTCGCATTTAGGTTTTGCAGTACATGAAAATACGCCAAAGCCCCAACTAAAGATCCAAACACACCTAGATAACCAATTGCCCACAATGATTTTGCACTCCAGTTTTGTATATGCAACTGACCATCTAATAACCACCAAGCAATAAAAAAGAGTGGGGTTACAAAAACTAAGGCACCAAATGTTGTTGCCATAGGGTGAATCGCAATTTGTACGCGCTTAATCATCACACCACTTAAGCTAAAAAAGCAGACAGCCATAAACACATAAAGTAACCCGAGCCCTTGAGTTTGCGAGTTTTGTACTTGGTTATAACTAACAAAATATAAGCCGATTAAGGCGCACGCTAACGCCACTAATTTAATCGGGCTAAATTTAGGTTCATTTAATAATTGCTGAGCAAGCAACCCTGACAAAATAGGTGCAAGGCCAAACATAAGCGAAATAATACCCGAAGGGACTGTTTTAGCTGCCATATAGCTCAACAACATACCGCCAAAAATACCTATACTCGAATAAAAATAAAGTAAGCATGCATTTTTGCTCCAAGGTACTCTAATGTTTGTTATGGCAACAATTAAACCACCTAAAAACAACCCCACCAGCATACGCATTAATACAGCAAGCGTTGGCGATACTGTTTCACTGCTCCACACAATCCCCAGAGGTGTAGTAGACCAAATGAGAACCATAAAAAAATACGATACTTTTACCGGCACATGCCAATCCTTAGCGTTTTATAACGCAATCCAACGTACATAAAATTATACCCTCACCACCCTATTTTAATACTTTTAAATGCATACAAGTCCTTAATAAATACAGTTGTAAATTGTAAGTTACATTTTAATACAGCTCTTTTATTACAAAACTATTTGAGATTTGAGTAACTAGTTATATCGTGCATGTATATTAATAATAATTAAGGTAATTAAGTGCTTAAAAATAAAACAACTGGAAGCATGTTAATTGTTGCAGGCACAACTATTGGTGCAGGTATGTTGGCACTGCCAATTGCATCTGCCGGGCTTGGGTTTAGTACTGCGCTTGCATTGATAATTGCTAGCTGGTTACTAATGACCTACACCGCACTACTCATGCTAGAGCTACACCAATATGCACCACGCGATGCAACGTTAAATACGCTGGCTAAATTATTGCTTGGGAAGCGAGGACAATACATCGCGAATTTTTCGATGGTTTTTTTATTTTACGCTTTATGCGCTGCTTATATTGCAGGTGGTGGTGCACAACTTCAAGCGCGTATAAATATAGGCTTTGATGTAAATATAGCCCCACAGTTTGGCTCTGTGATCCTCGCTGTTATTATTGCAAGTGTGGTAACACTGGGCACTAGCAAGGTAGATAAACTAAATAGAGTGTTATTTACAATAAAAATTATTGTATTAGCTAGTTTGTTTTACATGCTAACCCCTTATGTACAAGGTAAGCATTTATTAGAGATGCCTGTAGAGCAAGGGTCAATCCTTTCGGCTATACCGGTTATATTTACTTCGTTTGGCTTTCATGGCTCTATTCCTTCAATTGTTAAATATGTTGGTGTAGAAATAAAAGTACTGCGCAAAGTAATGATTGCTGGAGCCGCCCTGCCTTTAGTCATTTATATTTTTTGGCAACTACTTAGCCAAGGTATTATGAGCCAAGCTGACTTACTCAACAGCCAAGGCCTTAGTGGCTTTGTATCAAGCGTAGCAAGTATTGCGCATAACCCAAGTGTAGCAACGGCCGTTAAGTTATTTGCTGATTTAGCACTTGCGACATCATTTTTAGGGGTGAGTTTAGGGTTATTCGATTTTTTTGCTGATACATTTAAAAAAGGTGACAATAAAACGGACCGAATTAAAACGGCCTTAATTACGTTTATTCCGCCGCTTGGCTTTGCATTATTTTATCCTCAAGGCTTTATTATGGCTTTAGGTTACGCAGCAATAGCACTTGTCGTACTTGCAATATTTTTGCCCGTAGCAATGGTTTATAAACAGCGTACAACATCAAGTAAAACAGGCTACAAAGTTAAAAGTGGGAATGTTGGGCTTGGCATAGCAGCTATATGTGGCATAACGATTATTGCTGCGCAGTTTATGCAAATGGCGGGGCTAATTCCTGCTATCGGTTAAAGCTTTTTGTTTTAATTTAGATAATAAAAAACCGCACATCATTAGATGTGCGGTTTTTTTATATTAACTGCGTTTATTTACAAACGTCAGCTACAGCATTTGAAAAGTATTCAATATTTGACTGGCTAACACCTGCAACATTTACGCGGCTAGAACCAACAATATAAATACCATATTCTTTTTGTAGGCGAGCAATTTGCTCTTTATTAATACCTAAGAAAGAAAACATACCGTTTTGGCGTTCAATAAATGAGAAGTCTTGCGCAATATCTTTAGTTGCTAAGCTTTCTTTAATTAAGCTACGTAAGCCATTTATGCGGCTACGCATTTCATCAAGCTCTGAGTGCCATAATTGTGTAAGCTCTGTACTGCTTAAAATAGTATTAACAATATCAGCACCATGCGCTGGCGGCATTGAGTAAATACTACGTACAACGCTTAGCATTACAGAGTTTGAAATATCTGCTGTTGCGCTATCTTTTGCAATTAGTGAACATGCACCAATACGCTCGCGGTATAAGCCAAAGTTTTTAGAACATGAAGAACAAATAATTAGCTCTTCTACTGCATCAGCTAAAATACGTAAGCCACGTGCATCTTCTTCAAGTGAAGCACCAAAGCCTTGGTATGCAATATCAACAAGTGGTGTAAAGCCAACTTCTTTTGCAAGTTCGGCAACTGTGTTCCACTGTGTTTCGTTTAAGTCCATACCGCTTGGGTTATGACAACATGCATGCACTAAAACTACATCACCTTTAGGCACTTGTTTAAGTGTGTTGATCATTTCATCAAACAGTAAGTCTTTATTTTCGTAATCGTAATACGGGTATTCTTTTACTGTTAAGCCTGCAGCTTCAAACAAGCTAATATGGTTTGCCCATGTTGGGTTAGTTACCCATACTGTTGCATCTGCATTGCAACGCTTAATAAATTCAGCTGCAACGCGAAGTGCGCCCGTACCACCTGGCGCTTGTGCAGTACGTACGCGATTTGCTAGCAATGCTTGATGTTCGCCTAGTAGTAACTGCTCCATCTTTTGGCAGTAATCTAAGTTACCCGCTAAACCAATGTAAGATTTGCTCATTTCGTTTTCAAGACGAAACGCTTCAGCTTTTTTAACCGCTTTAAGAACCGGTGTATTGCCTTGCTCATCTTTGTAGACACCTACACCTAAATCAATTTTATTAGGGTTTGTATCTTGTTTATAGGCCGCCATAAGGCCAAGAATAGGATCTGTTGGTAATGGTTTTAATACTGAGAACATTGGCTATCTCTTATCGTTATTTAGGGGTTAGCTGTTAAGCTAAGCTTAACATAAAAGCACATCATGTTGACTAGCGTTATTTACACTAGAAAGTGAGGAATTTTAATACAACATGCAATTAAAACGGCAAGCGTCTTTTCATCAAAAAAATCATTTTTAAAGGCTTCAGCATCTACAATACCAACACATTCATTTTGTGTATTAAATAAAGGTAAGCAGGTTTCTGATTTAACTTTAGGATCGCATGTGTAGTATTCACCACCTTGTGATAAGTACTCTTCAACGTTATTAATAATACGGCCCTTGTGAGATAGCGCAACCTGCACGTTATTACTACCTGCCGCAAATGCTTGCGTTAAAGGGAACAACGGACGACTAGGCGCACCATGATAAGCCAATTTTAATAGTTGCTTACCTTCACTAGTATTAGTTGATTGATAAATACCATACCAATCAACACTTGTTTGGTGCTCAATGTAGCTCACAATACTTTGTAAATTAGCTAGCTTGAACTGGGTTTGCTCATCATTTTCAAGATAATCAGTTAATTTGAATGGCTCATCTTGTAGGTAACCAAATAAACTACACGCACCGCCCTCGCCAAGCTCAGGTATTTGATACTCCCAACATACCTCAGGCAAAGCTGTGTTTGCTAAATGTAGCTCAAGCTTTTCAAGCTCTGTTGAAATCAAAGCTGGATTAGCACTTAATTGTGCTTGTTTTAGGTAAGAAGAAATCATTTGGCCATCCATACATCTAAAGTTTCGAGAATAATAGCATGGATATTTTTGCAGAGCTAGCTCAACTTGTAGCACATTTCAACTTGGTTACCGCTGGCGTTATAAGTTACCTTTTCGGCTATTTCTTCTAGTAAAGACACCCCTCTACCAAATTCATTATTAACCTTTGCCAACTCATCGTGCTTACTACTAAACCCTCGGCCTGAATCACAAATAATGAAATATA
Organism: Pseudoalteromonas sp. TB25; assembly: GCF_000497995.1. Classification (NCBI taxonomy): domain Bacteria; kingdom Pseudomonadati; phylum Pseudomonadota; class Gammaproteobacteria; order Alteromonadales; family Pseudoalteromonadaceae; genus Pseudoalteromonas; species Pseudoalteromonas sp. TB25. The sequence goes on along the minus strand of NZ_AUTI01000325.1, from coordinate 36,167 downwards.
AACTGAGCGTGTCGGGGCAATAGCGCATATCAATAATAATCATCGCATCTGTAAGTTTAGCAAGAGCTGCCTCTCTTAATTCGTAATATCGAAAAAAGCCGTCTTCTTGTTTTTTAATCTCTGAGTTAAGCCCTAGTACACCATGATCAAGCGCATTGTTATAAGCCTCAGACAACAGTAAAAATATATTAGAACGATGGGCATTTAGCCCCCCAACACTGCTTAAAATATTAACAACGTCGTAAACGGGGTCTGTTTTTTTTATTTGTTCTGAGTTTAAACTCAAAGATAAATTAAACGCTAAAGTTGAGAATGCTTCTCGCTCTTGCTCCTCAGGAACTAAAGGCAGGCAGTTTAGTAAAACAATGCTTAAATCGTCTTGCTGTTTAGTGCCATCTGCAAACTCAGTAACGTCAGCCACTATATCTTCGCTACTAATCATCGATTTACTTTTTAAGGTTTGTAAAAAACGCTCTTCCCCAAAAAATGTATCTTCTTTGTTTGCTGTTTCTATAATACCGTCGGTTGCTAATACTAGGCGTGTATTACTATTTGTTTCAAAGTGAATAACTTCATATTCAAATTCTTGATCGTCTAAAATCCCCAGCGCCATATGTTGCGACTCTAATGTTTGTTTTACATTACCGTCTTTATCTATTAGGTACGCATCTGGCAGGCCGCCCATCCATGCAGAAATACTTTTACCGGATGCACTAAGCTCTATAATGGTTGCAGCACAAAACATGTGTCCAGGTAGGAGATTGTAAAGCAGTGTATTTAGCTCACAGGCAATGTCATTAATCGCCATGCCTTTTTGTACCATAGTATAAAAAACACGAGAGATAGGTAATGCACCAATAGCTGCCGCTAAGCCGTGCCCTGTAAAGTCTCCCAACATGCAATACAGATTGCCTATTGGACTTTGCGCCACTAAAAACATATCGCCGTTAAACATAGACGCCGGCGATAAATTAAAATCGAGGTACTCTTTAAACTTGCCTTGATTCTCTAATGAGTTATTAAAAATATGCTCAATTATTTCGTGTTCACGTTCAATTTGATTATGATGATATTCAAGCAGTTTTTTTTGTTTATTTGATTTTTTACTTAGCTCTCTGGTGCGGCTATGTGCTTTAATTTTTGCATGCAAAATAACTTTTTCAAATGGTTTATGAATAAAGTCATCGCCACCTACCGCGAGGCACCGCTCAAAACTTGCTTGATCGTCTAAGGAAGTTATAAAAATAATCGGTAAGTAAACTTCACTATACTGCTGTTTTATTTTTTCAGCGGTTTCAAAACCATCCATTACGGGCATTAAAACATCAAGTAGTACAATGTCTATTTGCTCTCTTTTAAGTACATTAAGTGCATCTAGCCCATTGTAAGCCACTGAAATTTTGTAACCTTCCTGCTCAAGCATTTTACTTAGTAAAATGCGATTGAGCGCCTGATCGTCAACAATCAACACATGTATCATTAGCTAATATCAAACTTTTTATCAAAACGTGAAATTTGTAGGATTTTTCTAAGCTGAGGTTGGCAATTACTTATTTCGATGGTTTTCACTTGGCTATCAATGGTTTTTTTCATATTAAGTAACATGCCAAGTGCTGAACTATCCATGTAATCAGTCTCTCTTAAATCGATAATAACCTTTACTGTTTTTTCGCTCATTTGAGCATAAGCTTGGCGAAACGATTGCACTAAATTAAAATCAAACTTACCTTTAATTTGTATTGTTAATGTAGTGCCATCGACTGATTCATTCTTAGTTAAACTCATATTAAACTCCAATAATATTTCCTTTGAACTAAATATAACCTGTTAAAAGTATTTAGCAAAAAGAAAAACACACAACTTCAAATTTGCTATCATTTACACCAGTATTTAATTCATTTTTATCCACAAAGGTAAGGTATGAGTGATAGTCACTTAGTATATTCAACTAGTACGGGTCGCATTGACCAGCCGAAACCAGAAAAAGAGTTGCACGCTAAACTTTTTAAAGATGGTTTTATTCGCATTGAGCGTCAAACAAAAGGGCGTAAAGGCAAAGGCGTAATGCTAGTTGTTGGCATTGATCCAAAAGATCACGATTTAAAAAAGTTAGCTAAAACTATAAAAAGCAAAATGGGCCAAGGCGGCGCAGTAAAAGAAGGCATTATTGAAGTACAAGGTGATGACCGAGATAAACTAAAAGGCATTTTAGAAGCGTTAAAATTTAAAGTTAAAATTGCGGGTGGTTAACCCGCAATTTTATTAACTAGTTACTTCGCTATTTGCGAGTTCATTTAACCTTTCATACAAATTCGGTAGTTCGTGCTCAGCAATTGGCTTACTAAAATAATAACCTTGCACAATGAAGCAATTATTATTTTGTAAAAACTGCATCTGCTCTATTGTCTCAACCCCTTCTGCGACCACGTCTAGCTTTAACTTTTGCGCCATGGCAATAATAGCTGCAGTGATTTCCATATCATTTGTATCCTCTGGGATATCTTTTACAAATGAACGGTCAATTTTCAATATATCAACCGGGAATCGTTTTAAGTAACTGAGCGATGAATAACCTGTACCAAAGTCATCAATAGAAATTGATATACCTAATGCTTTAAGCTCGTGCAATTGTGTAATGGCTGCCTCTACATTACCCATTAGCATGCTTTCGGTCAGCTCTAAATGAAGGCGCTTTGCTGAAACACCCGACTTAATTATCATTTTGCTCAGTGTTGTAACTAAGCTTGAGTCTTTAAACTGGCGGGCCGATAAGTTTATCGATATATTATTTTCTAGACCTTGTTCTGCCAATCTTACGGCAAAATCACAAGACTCTTGAAGCACCCATTCACCTAATTCAACTATAAGGCCTGTCGCTTCTGCAATAGGAATAAATTTATCTGGAGGGATTGCGCCTTCAGTTGGGTGGAACCATCTTAATAACGCTTCATAACCAACGACCTGATGAGTACGGCTATCAACTTGAGGTTGGTAGTAAACTACAAATTGCTTTTCTTTGAGCCCTATACGTAACTCATTTTCAATAAATAAACGCTCATTTGCGGCCGCATTTAATTCTTGGCTATAAAAGTGGAAGGTATTACGTCCTTTTGCTTTTGCCTCATACATTGCCAAATCAGCATGTTTGAGTAACTGATCTTCCTCTAAGCTATCGTAAGGAGCCATAGTTATACCAATACTCGCGCTCACAATAACTTCATTGCTACCTAGTTTTATAGGCACGTTCAGTGTTTTTTGAATTGTATTGGCAACATCAGCCGCGTGAGCTTGGCTTTCTATACCACTGAGCAACACTGCAAATTCATCACCACCTAAGCGCGCTATGGTGTCCTCGGCTCGTAAACGTTTTTTAAGTCTGTTTGCCACTTCAATTAATAATTGATCGCCAGCATCGTGCCCTAATGTGTCGTTAATACGCTTAAATTCGTCTAAATCAAAGTAAAACAAAGCAAATGCATAATGCCCGCGCTCTGCTAATGCCATTGATTTACGCAATTGCATTCTAAAAAACGTTCTGTTGGCAAGTCCGGTAAGGGTGTCAAAGTAAGCCAGTTGTTCCATTTTACGCTGGCTTTCTTTTACAAACGAAATATCTTGTGCTGATGCTACATAACTGGTTATTTCACCGCCCTCTTCACGAATTGGCGAAACACTTAAAGACACCCAAATTGGCTCTTTGTTTAAACCCGCTATTAATGTGTCCCCGCGCCAGTAATTACGGCTGCGTAAATCTATGTCTATATCTTCGACTAAAATAGACATTTCTGAGGCAATAATATTAAGTAATGGTGCTCTATTAAAATGACTTTCTGGATAGCCTGTCATTTCGAGCATTTTGGGGTTTACATACTCAATGACAAAATTTTCATCGGTGATCACAACCCCAGTGCCCGAGAACGCGACCGCTTTAGATAAACGATTAGCTGCTTTTTCAGCAATTTCTTTTTCTGTAATTCTTTGGTTTAAACCATCAATAAGTTTGCGGATTTCTACCGTCATGTCTCTAAATGAGCCATTAAGGGTACCAATCTCATCTTTGTTTTCTGGCGGAAACTCTGTTGTTAGCTGACCTTTACCAAAGCTTGTTACTGCATAAACTAAAGTATGTAAACGCCGAAGCACTAGTTGATAAAGCGCCTGATGCAGCAATAAGGCAACTAATATTGCGTATAAAATAAAGAGTCCAAAAAACTTCAGTTTTAAATCTTGTAACGCAGATAACGTTGATGAACGTTTTTTATAAACCCCTATGTACCAATCTAAATCATCAATTTTACGGATATTAATAATGTGAGCTTCATCATTTTGTTCAAATGAATTGGCGTATTCTGGTAACTTCACCGCAATTGCATCGTCAATAATTGACTGCAGTTCTGGGTTTACAAATTCGTTAGTAGCGAGTGCTTTATTGTCACTACCGTAGTCAGCTAATAATGCAGGGTTTAGATTGGGATGGGCTAACAATTGCCCTTTACTATCAAATACAAGTAAGTGTTTTTCTTTATCGCCAACAGGTAAAAATGAAATAAGTTTATTAAGGGAAATATCGCTTCCCGTTACACCTAAAAACTCGTTATCAACATACACCGGCACTAGTAAGCTAATAACCCACTTTCGCCATACTGTATCGTAATAAACTTTTGACCATGCAGGCTCTCGCTCTGACCCCAGCATACTTTTAATAGATTTGTACGTTGACCCTTGAGTAACTCTAAACTCGGCTGGCGCATTTAATGCCCAGTTTGGAGGAGAAACACGAATGAAATCGTCATCGGTAATTAAATAAAAGTTAAAAAAGTCGTGTACCAGAGTCGGAGAAATTATACGCCATAACATTTCGGAATCATTAAATAGGCGTTTATAAAAAGGAGAGTAATTTTGCTGTGGTAAAAATGCTGCTGATAATCCATCAGCCGAGGCACTTCGAATCGTACCATCGCTATTAAACTGTAACTGTGATTTATTACTTAAATTAATTGGTAAATTAGATTGAAATAGCTGCTCTGTCACTACGTTATTGGCTTGCTGAGCTATATTTATTTTTGTTTTAATACGTTCATTAAACTGCTTCACTAATAAATCTGTAGAGCTTTTTAACACCTCATGCTCTTCAAAAACAAGTTGCTTCTCTTCAGATTTAAGCATTAAGGCAGCCGCACACACCCCTGCTATTAAACAAATAGCAGATATAAGTAGTGAAAGTTTTACACTTAAAGAATTAAATCCAAAACGCGATGGAGGGCGTCTGTAAACCACAGGTCAACCTTAATTATTAATAATTGTTATTATTTGAACCAGTTTACGAAATATATCAGATCTGACTTAATATTTATAAATTATTTGTTAAATATCACTAAAAACTAATTATGACCAAATAAATAGCGCTTTGCGCTTATTTAGCAACGTATCGTTATTGACATTGTTAGTAACTCTCCATACATTAACTGCATGAAACTATTTATCTCTCGCACTTTTTTTTCGTTTTTTAGCTTCTTTATATAAAAGAGGCTTCCCTGTTTGTGAGATAAAATCAATCGAATAGTAAAGCCTCCCAACTGGGAGGCTTTTTTGTTTTTGCTGTGTAGTAACAGCCTACTTTTGGAATGAGGATACCAAAATGACAAATGATGTATTAAATGCACTAAGACACGATATAAATGAAATAGACTCCGACCTACTCGTGTTATTAGCTAAACGTCGTCGCATTAGCCACGGTGTGGTTGAATATAAAATCGCCAACAACAAGCCAATTCGCGATGAAGCACGTGAACTCGCGCTTCTAGAAAAATTAATTGGTTATGGTAAGTCACTGGGTTTAGATGCTTACTACGTAAATAATGTGTTTCAAACTATTTTGGAAGATTCAGTTTTACACCAACAAGCAATGTTACAAAAAAACCTTAATCCAGACGCACTGAGTGAAACACACCGTGTAACTTACTTAGGTGGTCAAGGTTCTTATAGCCAGCTTGCATGTCATAAATACTTTAGTCGCCGCCCTGGTAAATTAATTGAAATTGGCTGTACATCGTTTGACGAAATAACAGGTAAAGTAGAAAACGGCCAAGCTGATTTTGGTTTATTACCGATTGAAAACACAAGCTCTGGTAGCATTAACGAAGTATTTGACTTATTACAGCACGCACAAGTCTCTATTGTTGGAGAAGTCACTCACAGTGTAGAGCATTGCTTACTCGCAAACCCTGATACTGAACTTAGCCAACTAACAAAAGTATTTGCACATCCACAACCATTTGCACAGTGCAGCCGTTTTTTGCAAGGCTTGGGTGATTTGCAACACGAAACTTGTGACTCTACATCAAGCGCATTACAATCAGCTCTGAACACACCAAATAGTGCTGCAATTGGCTCTGCACAAGCAGGAAAAAATGTCGGCCTTGAAGTCATCAAATCAAATCTTGCTAATCAAAGCGAAAACCATAGCCGCTTTATTGTTGTTGCGCGTAAACCTCTGCAAGTGTCTAACCAAATTCCAACTAAAACTAGTTTAATCATGTCGACAAAACAGCAAGCGGGCTCACTAGCCGATGCGTTGATGATTTTTAAACAGCATAAGATTAATTTAGTAAAACTTGAGTCGCGCCCAACTCCGGGCAATCCGTGGGAAGAAGTATTTTATGTAGATCTTGAAGCAAACTTAGCTGATAGCCAAGTAAAAGAAGCGCTAGAAGAACTTAAAGAACACACCCAATATGTGCGTATTTTAGGCTGCTATCAAAGCGAGTCATTACAGGCAGTAAGCGTTAATACTTAATACACACTTTCATAATTAAAAAGGGCCGATATCGGCCCTTTTTAGTAAAAAGTGACAAGTATTAGTCTAAAACTTTTGAATCATTCGCTTTATTTAATAAGCTTCGGCTTTGTGTTAAAAAGTGCTCTGTTGAGTCAGAAAAGTAAACTTTCGCTTGCGCAAAAGAATCAATAAGCGCTGCTTTATCTCCTGCTTTTAATTTTTCCAATGTACTTGCAAAAGTGTCTTGGTACTGTGCGAGCAGGCTCTCTACATCATCGAATTGCGCTAACATAATATCTGAGTACAACTCCGGCGACTGCGCAAATAAACGCCCTACCATCATCAGCTCTAATTGATAAATAGGTGACGAGCAACTACGTAACTCTTCAAGTGTATGACTTTGTTTTGCTAAAAACTGTCCGTACACAAATGTTGTTAAATGGCGCATTACCTGAATAATTTGCATTGCTTCGTCGTGCTTTTTAGCATGAAGCTCAACAAGCTGACAACCCCATACTTGTAACTGCTGTAACAAACCTTTTGCCGCTTGGTGCTCTCGCCCTTCACATACAACGACCGTTTGTTTTACCCAGTGTGATATGTCAGGGCCAAACATAGGATGCAAACCCACCACAGGGCCACTGTGCGCAGCTTTTAGTGCTTTAATAGGCGATTGCTTTACCGATGTAATATCAACTAGTAAACAGTCATCATCTAGTTTAGGTAACTTAGCAACTACTGCGTCCAATGCATTAATTGGTACGCTAATCATTACCAGCTTGGCACCTTTTAAAATATTTTGCGCATCGTTTTGCTGATCTTTATCTAAAACTTTAACTTCGTAACCTGAGCGAATAAACTGCTGAGCAAATAGCTGCCCCATAGCACCTTGGCCACCTACAATAACAATTGGCGAAAGTTCTGGCGCTGCACATGCAAGTTTTGCTTGTTGGTTTTGATAGGCTTCTCGCATCATGCGTCTTAGTATATCTTCAACGAGATCGGGGCTTACATTTTGATTTATTGCTTCTTGCCTTCTTGCCGCTAATAGCTCTGCTTCACGATTAGGTGCATGTAAAGGCGCGCCTGTTTGTTGTTTTATCTCACCAATTTTTTGCGTAATACCATTACGTTTAGCGAGTAAGGCAACAAGTTGTGCGTCGCATTCATCTATACCTTCTCTCAGCTGTGCTAAATCACTTATGTCAGCCACGTTCATACCACCTTAAAAAACAAATAACGTAAATATAAATTTACATAAAAGTAAACTAATCAATACGATAAATACTAACAGGATCAGCTAACTGATAAAAGGCTAAAGCTTAAATTTTACTAATGAGGAAATAAGAATTGAGAATTGAGAATTGAGAATTGAGAATTGAGATAATAATATTCTAAAACCAAAACGGGTTGCAACCCGAAGGATGCAACCCGTTTTTTTGCGTTGATAAACAGCGCGTATTAGTTAAGTTTTTCTCTAATACGTGCAGATTTACCAGAACGCTCACGTAGGTAGTAAAGCTTAGCACGGCGAACTGCACCGCGACGCTTAACTGCTACGCTATCAATAAGAGGGCTGTGCGTTTGGAATACACGCTCAACACCTTCACCGTTCGAAATTTTACGAACTGTGAATGCTGAGTGAAGACCACGATTACGCTTAGCGATTACAACACCTTCAAAGGCCTGTAGACGCTCTTTAGCACCTTCTTTTACTTTTACCTGTACAACCACTGTATCACCAGGGCCAAATGCAGGTACGTCTGTTTTAAGCTGCTCATCTTCAAGCGCTTTAATAATATTTTGGTTTACTTTTGCCATTATGTTTCTCACTTTCCTAGGTGTAACTGTCTTCTAGCCACAAGCTTTTTGGTACTCTTGCTGAAATTCTGCGAGTAATACCGCTTGCTCCTCAGTCAGAGCTAGGTTATGCAACAAGTCAGGACGTCGTAACCAAGTTCTACCTAATGACTGCTTAAGCCGCCACTTTGCTATCTCTTGGTGGTTTCCACTGAGTAATACAGCAGGAACCTGTTTGTCGTCCAATGTTTCTGGTCGTGTATAGTGTGGACAATCTAACAAGCCATCCGAAAACGAATCTTGTTCTGCTGACTGGTTATGACCTAACACACCTGGCACTAATCGCGCTACTGCGTCAATTAATGTCATGGCAGGTAGTTCACCACCACTCAAAATAAAATCACCAATTGACCATTCTTCGTCAACATATGATTCTATTATTCTCTCATCTATACCTTCATAGCGACCGGCAATCAAAATCAGTTTATTAGAGTTAGCGAGTTCGCTAGCGCCCTGCTGATCAAGTTTGCGCCCTTGCGGGGACATATAAATTACTTTAGCGCCATCACCAGCTGCTTTTTTAGCTTCGGCAATCGCTTTTTTTAATGGCTCAACCATCATTAACATACCTGGTCCGCCCCCGTAAGGACGGTCATCTACGGTTCTATGCTTATCTAAAGCGTAGTCTCGCGGATTCCAACAGTTAAAATCAATTAAACCATTTTTTACTGCGCGACCGGTAACACCTTGGTCTGTAATAGCGTCAAACATGTCTGGAAAAAGGCTTATCACCCCTACCCATAATGAACTAGTTTGCGTCATTAAAACCCTGGATCCCAATCTACGGTAATTTCTCTTGCGTCGTATTTAACTTCTTTAATAACTGAATCAGTTAAAAAAGGAATCAAACGTTCAGCTTGACCAAATGCGTCTTTACTGTTTGCTTTCACAACTAGTACGTCATTTGACCCTGTCTCCATAAGGTCATCAACAATGCCTAAGCTATAACCTTTATCGGTTACAACAGACATGCCAATGAGATCTCGCCAATAGAACTCACCTTGCGGAAGTTCTGGTAAATGCGCTGCATCCATTGAGATTTCAGCATGGGTATAAGCCATTGCTTCGTCTCGGTCGTTTATCTGCGCAAATTTAGCGATAAAGCCTTTGTTGTGGCGACGCCAGTCGACCACTTCTAAGGACTGCCATTTACCTTGCTGCCCTATCAACCACGGGCTGAAATCGAAGATCCCTACGGGATCATCAGTAAATGAATGTACCTTAAGCCAGCCCTTTATACCATATGGGGCACCGAGCTTTCCTACGACAATTATTGATGAGGTGTTCTCTTGACTCATGGTTACACTTACGCCTATTAAGCCGCTTTACGAGCGTCTTTTACTAACTTAGCTACGCGATCTGAAAGAGATGCGCCCTGACCTACCCAGTGTTCAACACGTGGTAAATCTAAACGAATTTTTTCTTCTTGACCTGAAGCAATTGGGTTAAAAAAGCCTACTTTCTCGATGAAGCGACCGTCACGCGAGAAACGGCTATCCGCAACCACAATTTGATAGAAAGGGCGTTTTTTAGCGCCACCACGTTGCAAACGAATAGTTACCATACCGTCCTCTATAAAGATTGACTGTTTTCATTAATAAGATTTACTCCCCAGAATGAGGAGCTGGGGAATTGTACGAGTTTTTGGCAATAACGCAAGTAAGAAGTGAAGCAAAAAGACAGTTTAGTAGGTTAAACCGTGATCTCAACGACAAATTAGGGTTAAAGGTGTATTACATGCATAATTTATTCAACAAAAAAGGAGCTATTTGCTCCTTTAAATATGATTCGCTATTATTTTAAAAAATAACTCAAAAGTATTTTTTAAAACTTAGGACCACCGCCACCCATCATCCCAGGTGGTAACATGCCTTTCATACCGCGCATCATTTTGGTCATGCCGCCTTTACCTTTCATCTTTTTCATCATTTTTTGCATTTGCGTAAACTGCTTAAGCAACTTATTAATCTCTTGTACTTGTGTACCAGAGCCAGCAGCTATGCGCTTTTTACGTGAACCTTTAATGATTTCTGGACGTGCGCGCTCTTTTTTAGTCATTGAGCTAATAATAGCTTCCATTTGGATAAATGTTTTGTCACCCATTTGGCCTTTAACAGCATCTGGTAAGTTAGACATACCAGGGAGCTTATCAAGCATCGACATCATGCCACCCATATTTTTCATTTGCTTTAATTGATCAGCAAAGTCGTCAAGGGTAAAACCGGCACCTTTAAATACTTTTTCAGCAACTTTGGCAGCTTGCTCTTTATCTACTTTCATTTCGACTTCTTCGATTAATGAAAGTACATCACCCATACCTAAAATACGCGACGCTATACGGTCTGGATGAAAAGGCTCTAGTGCGTCAGTACGCTCACCCACACCCATAAATTTAATTGGTTTGCCTGTGATATGACGAATAGATAAAGCAGCACCACCACGTGCATCACCATCGGTTTTTGTTAATATTACACCGGTTAGTGGCAGGGCTTCGTCAAATGCTTTAGCTGTATTTGCCGCATCTTGACCCGTCATTGCATCAACAACGAATAAAGTTTCAATTGGGTTGATTGCTTTGTGAAGATCTTTAATCTCGTCCATCATGTTGCTGTCAACATGTAAACGACCTGCGGTATCAACAAGTACTACATCTATAAATTTCTTTTTAGCATGAGAAATTGCAGCGTTTGCAATATCCACTGGCTTTTGCGAAATATCACTTGGAAAGAAATCAACGTCAACTTCTGTAGCAAGCGTTTCTAGCTGCTTAATCGCAGCAGGGCGATAAACATCGGCACTTACTACAAGCACTGATTTCTTTTTGCGTTCTTTTAAAAACTTAGCAAGCTTAGCTACACTGGTGGTTTTACCCGCACCTTGCAGACCCGCTACCATAACAACGGNCTGGCGGTTGTGCATTTAGGCTTAGCTCTTCATTGGCCTCACCCATTGCTTTTTCTAGTTCTTCACGCACTATTTTTATAAATACTTGGCCTGGGCTTAAGCTTTTTGTAACTTCAACCCCAACTGCACGTTCTTTAACTTGTTTTACAAACTCGCGAACAACAGGCAGTGCCACATCGGCTTCTAAAAATGCCATACGCACTTCGCGAAGTGTGTCTTTTATGTTGTCTTCAGTCAGACGGCCACGGCCACTGATATTTTTTAAGGTTTTACCTAATCGTTCTTGGAGGTTCTCAAACATGTAACGGTTCCGATAAGACGTTTATATCAATCCATTAAAATTTTACGGTTAGTTTGATTTTCAATTAACCAGGATTGACTTATTAAGTTTCAATTAAAAGTAGTATACCGTATATGGCGTCTTACAATACAGTGTTCAAGTGCACCTTGTTGAGTTTCTTTTTTTAAGGTCTATGCATTTGCTTTGCTATAAAATACAATGGCTATATAACAACAAGGATTATTTTGTCTCAAATTAAGTGGCCCAAGCACAATGCTGATTATTAGTTTAACTATTATTGCCAGTTTATTTTATGTGTTAGCAACGTCTCACGTGCTCTCACGCCTGTTTCATCAACAAGGCCCTAGCCAAAAGGTAACCGTCATATTGAGCACGGTTGCTATAGTGGCGCATATGCTGCTGTTAGTTAACTCTGTTTTTAGATCCGACGGTCAAGACCTAAGTATTGTAAACGTCTCCCTTTTAACATGCTGGGTTATTGTAGTTTCAGTAACAGCTGTGTCGCTAAAGTTCCCCGCCACTTTACTATTGCCCGTTGTTTATGGTTTTGGTGCTTTACTTACAATTGCCAGTTTATTTATTCCTCATCATATTTTACTGCAAAGCATTAATATTGAGGTTGGCTTAGTAACACACATTTCCTTATCCCTATTGGCCTACTGTATTTTAATTATTGCTACTTTATATGGTGTACAGTTCTACTTTATTGATAAACGTTTAAAACGTAAAGATTTAGCAATTGTGCATAGTCACCTCCCGCCTTTGATGGTTGTTGAGCGCCAGCTTTACCAACTCCTTAATTTAGGCACCATATTACTCACGTTCGCATTACTCTCGGGGTTTGTATTTCTTGATGGGATGTTTGCTAAAGAGTTCATTCATAAAACGATATTGTCGTTAGTTGCGTGGGCTATTTTTGCCATTGTAGCCATCGGGCATATGAAAAAGGGTTGGCGCGGTAAACCTGTGGTTATTACGATCATGGTCGCTGCATTTGTCCTCACACTCGCATATTTTGGCAGCCGTTTCATACAAGAAGTAATACTAAATAAGTTTTAACTTGACTCTGCTTGCTCACTCTAGCTTAATACGCATTGATTTATAAGAAAAGGATCCATCGTTGGACGACATATCGACAAGTACCCTATTTATCATTTTAGGTTTTTTGGTGCTTTTTTCTGCTTATTTTTCTGGTTCAGAAACCGGAATTATGTCAATCAATCGTATACGCCTGCGACACCTCGCTAAAGAGGATCATCGTGCAGCTAAACGAGTCAGTAAATTACTTAGCCGTCCAGATAGGCTCATCGGTTTAATCTTAATTGGCAATAATCTTGTCAATATAGCTGCAGCTCAAGTTGCTACCATTATAGGTATTCGCCTTTACGGTGACCTTGGTATTGCTATCGCTACGGGTGTGTTAACTTTAGTCGTGCTTATATTTGCCGAAGTAACACCTAAAACTCTTGCTGCCCTCTATCCTGAAAAAGTTGCTTTTCCAAGCTCAATAATACTTAAAGGGTTACTAAAAATTCTTTTTCCTTTTGTTGTTATCGTTAACTGGATGACCAACGGGATATTGCGATTATTTGGTATTAGTGCCGCTCAAATCGACGAGCACAGCATGAGCAAAGAAGAATTAAAAACAGTGCTCAATGAGTCAGGCGCACTTATCCCTGCTCGCCATCAAAGTATGCTGACCTCAATTTTAGATTTAGAGCAAGTAACCGTTGAAGATATCATGATCCCACGCAACGAAATTGTGGCTATTGATATTAATGATGATTGGAAACTAATTAGTCGCCAGCTTACCCATGCACAACATACTCGCGTGTTATTGTATCGCGACAATATAGATGACGCAGTAGGCTTTATTCACTCTCGAGATGCACTTCGCCTACTTACAAAAGAGCAATTTGATAAACCATCTTTGCTGCGTGCTGTACGCGAAATTTACTTTATCCCAGAGGGAACATCACTTAACACTCAGCTGTTAAAGTTTCAGCAGTCTAAAGAGCGTATTGGCTTAGTAGTAGACGAGTATGGCGATATTCAAGGTTTAGTAACGCTTGAAGATATTTTAGAAGAAGTTGTTGGCGATTTTACAACTACACAAACTCGTACGCCAAGCGAAGAAGTAGAAACACAAACTGATGGCTCTTGTATTGTAGATGGCGGCGCTAACGTACGCGATTTAAATAAAGAGATGGGTTGGGATTTCCCACTAGACGGCCCAAAAACTTTGAGTGGTTTAATTGTTGAATACTTAGAAGATATTCCCGATGCAAATATTAGTCTACGTATTGCGGGCTACCCTATTGAAGTACTTGAAGTAAAAGAGAATATGATAAAACAGGTGAAGATTCAGCCTAATAAGCGTTCTCGCTAAGTATAAAAGGAGCCGATTGGCTCCTTTTTTATATCCATTAATAACTCTCTAGCCAAATATAAGACGTTCAAACCAACCTTTATCAAGCTCGTCTTCACAGCGCTTTAATTGCGCGCCATAACGGCTCGCTCTGTGTTTAACTTTATTTGCTACACCCATTAACCACTTTTTCTTTTTATATGTGCCACGCTTATAGCCACCCCAACCTTCATGATAATTAAGGTATTGTGCGTAAGCATCCCATTTAGAGATTTTATTTACTTTATGCGTTTTATAAACAAACCACGCCATAAAGTCGATTGCATCGTCAAAGTCGTCTCTATCAGCACCATTGTTGCCTGTTTCACGAATATAATCTGACCATGTTGGTGTTTTAGCCTGTGAGTAACCATAAGCATCACTTGCGCGACCGGTTGGAATTATCCATAAGAAGTACTCCATAGGCGGAGCGGCATCATGCTTAAATGAGCTTTCCTGGTACATCATACTCATGAGTACATGCTTAGGAGAACCCCATTTTTCTTGCGCATCTTTTGCGTCAAAATACCAATCAGGTTTTTCTTCAAAGATTTTACATAGATCGTTAGGTTGTTTTGGAGGGGCTGTAGCACAACCAGCTAAAGTAATGGCAAGAGATAAAATAATTGCATTTTTTTTCATTTTTCTAAGATCTCACAGAACTTTTCTAAAAAGTGTGGGTCTGACTCAATGAATGCAGCAGTACAGCATTAGTTCATCCCTGAATATATATTTACGCAGCCTACTTAGGCTGCGTTTTTTTTGCTTAAATTTTACTAAGTATTAAGATTATTTACCGCCAAAATACGCATCTAAAAAGGCGGTAAATGACTGAGTATCTGCTTGCTCAATTGCAGTTTGTGCTTCGTTAGACTCTACAACTTGTTGTTCCAGCCAAGGCTTTAAAAACTCACTGTAATCAGTGTCTGCGTGGCTTTGTTTGTATTTATTAGCCAGTGCTAGTGCAAAGTGACCGTTGTCTAAACCAGACTCTTTTAATTGCGACACGTAACGTCCAGAATAAGTAAGCTCTGGATTATGCACCCACGTTGCCATGCGCTTTATAGTATCGGAGTAATAATTAACACCATAAGCATTATCCATCCATTTAGCGACATCAGTGAGCTGTGCAAATATTTCATCGCCCCACGACTGAAGACTACGCTGTGTGTTATTAAAGTTAAGCATTAGCCCTTCTTCTCGACCTTGATTGACTACTGTGTCGAGGTTTTCAGTACTGCGTGCTTGTTCTTTCCAATCCATTGGAGCTGAATCTTTTAATAAACAATACGTTAAAAACACATCTAAAAAGTGAATTTGCTCAATATCAATACCAACTTCGCTAAACGGATTAACGTCTAATGCGCGAATTTCTACGTATTCAATGCCTGCTCGAAGCAGTGCATCCGTTGGCGTTTCGCCACTTTTAGCATTACGCTTAGGACGAATTGGCGAGTAAAATTCGTTTTCAATCTGCAGAATATTTTTATTTAACTGCTTAGGGTTTTCACTCTTATAGTCATCAAGATCACCATAAATTTCTGATGGTGTGTTGATTGCTTTTTTAAGGCCTGCTACATATTCATCTAACGAGTTATACATTACGCGTAGTGACGACTGAGCGCTATTCGTATAACCTAAATTGCCTAAACGCAGTGCCGTACCAACTTCTAAGTAAAGTGTACCTTTACCTAGTTTTTTAAATGGTAAATCGGTTTTTCGACCTTGTAAAAATGAGTTACACAATGCTGGCGATGCACCAAACATGTAACTTATTAGCCATAGTTCGCGTTTAAAGTTACGAATAAGCGCTAAATAACCTTCTGAAATAAAATCTTGAAGGCTTGCATTGCTTTTTTGTAACGAATGAAGCGATTGCCAAAGCGTATCTGGGAATGAAATATTAAAGTGAACACCTGCAATTGCTTGCATCATACTTCCATAACGATTTTTTAATCCTTCACGGTATAGTGTTTTCATTTGACCAGTATTTGAACTACCAAATTGAGCTAAAACAATATCATCTTGGTGTTCAATAAAGCATGGCATACTAATAGGCCAAAGCAGTTCATCGTCCATCTTTTCTAGAGTGAACTTTTGAAGATCTTTTAATTGCTTAAGAGTTTGCGTTGACGACTCACTAACTGGAGTAATAAATTCAAGTAAAGACTCAGAAAAATCAGTTGTGATATGGCCATTAGTTAATGCACTGCCCACCCCTTCTGGGTGGCCTTTAGATGATATAGCACCATTCTCTTGTATTCTTAGCGACTCTCGCTCTATGCCACGTTTAATGCCTTTAACTGCATGTTGGTGCTCATTTACTGATAACGCTTCAAGTGCGTTAGCTAAATCATGTGTTGTCAAAAAATCTTTCCTCGGGCCACGTGGCTTAATCATAAGGTTATGGGGACTAATTACTTAGACTCAAGATTAATACCAATTTTTATTGAAAATATGATCATTGTATCGCATTAAATAGCGCACTTACTGCGTTAAAAATCATTCATATAGAACAACTATATTTCATAATTTTCGACGTGCTATTGTGCTATTTTCTTAGCGCTATAATAGATCACTTATTTAATGCAACTGGTATAAATTGCTAAGAACTATATAACTTTCAAATTTAATAATTATTTCCCCACTTTATACATGCGCTTAATATGACCAACATCATTATATTAAGTCGTAATATTGCCATTGCTATGTGCATTATACAAATGCTTTAAATACGTATTTAACTATAAATCAAATAAGTAAAATATCAGCTTAAAGTAATAGACCGGAACTTCTGCAAAATCAGTTCAATTTAGCTGTCCGGTATTTAAACTTGATCTAGATCAATAAATACAATTATTTGTCTTATGAGCATAGAAGGAAGGACGCTATTTTTTGCTTTGTAGGGTGTAAGCAATATAATGACTGCAACAATAAAGGATGATAATAAATACAATGCACAATGATAAAAGCTTAAAAAATGAAGAAGTATACTTTGATGAATCACAAGAGCTGGTTTCCACTACTGATCTTAAAGGTGTAATAACATACGTCAATCAAGCGTTTTGTGCTGTAGCAGGATATAGCGCGCAAGAGCTTATCGGTCAGCATCATAATATTGTTCGCCACCCTGATATGCCAAAAGCAGCCTTTAAAGAAATGTGGGCAACATTAAAACAAGAACACTCGTGGCGCGGTATGGTTAAAAACCGCTGTAAAGATGGCCGCTATTACTGGGTAGATGCCTTTGTAACCCCCATTTTTGAACGTGGCCGACTTGTTGGTTATCAATCTGTAAGAACCAAAGCAAACTCTCAATTTAAGCAACGTGCACAAACACTTTACAACAAAATAAATACCAACAAGTCATTATTTAAACTACGAGAACACACCACAATAAGACAAAGCCTTACTTTTATAAGCCTATTATTTTGGCTGATTTTTATTGCTGTTGCGGCATCAATCACCATTGCTGCAATTAGCCTATTTATTTGTGCTTTAGTTATTGTGCTAAATTATGACGAACTCATTGTTACCCCTAAAATATTACGCGAACAAAAAGCAAAAGCCGATTCAATCTCTCGTTATATTTACAGCGGCCATACACCGCACAGTGTAAGTGATTATAGAGAGCAAATGCTAAGTGCAAAATTGCGCACAGTTCTTGGCCGTATGAAAGACTCAACATTAAGCTTTAATGGCATCGCAACTGATTTAGACAAACAATCAACACTCACCGAAAAAGGGATTTCTTCACAAGGTGAGCGTTTAGAACAAATTGCATCAGCGATGACTCAAATGAGTTCTACCATTGGTGAAATATCAGTAAATACCGCTCAAACAGCGGATAAAGTGAATAACACCCATCAAAGTTGCTCAGAGATAAAAGACCACATTGCTGATAATAGTAAAATGGTATCTGACTTAGCTTCTCAAGTAGAACAAGCAGCAAATACAGCCACCAGCTTAGCCTCTGAAGCAGATAAAATTGGTAAGGTAATGAGTGAAATAGAGGGAATTGCCGATCAAACTAACTTACTTGCTCTTAATGCAGCGATTGAAGCAGCTAGAGCGGGAGAACATGGTCGAGGCTTTGCAGTAGTCGCCGATGAGGTAAGGACCCTTTCGTCACGTACTCAAAATGCTACAACACAAATCCACAGTTCTATTAAAGAAATACAAGATACTTTATTTAGCTGGTCCAAAGTAATGCAAAGCACTAAAGCACAAGCCGATAACTGTGTTTTGACAACCGATAAAACTCAAGTTGAACTTGAGGGAATTTTTATCCAAATCAGTGAAATATCTCACTTGGCAATACAAATATCATCCGCTGCAGAAGAGCAACAAATGGTTAGTAACGAGATTAGTAATAATGTTTCGCAAATTAAAGACTTTGGAGATAACAACTTAAGTTTAAGCTTTAATGTGGCAAAAGGTGCAGCTGAGCTTGTTGAAGGCTCATGTAGAGTGAACGATTTATTACTAACTTTTAAAGTTTAACAAACATAAAAAAGCCGCTATTTTAGCGGCTTTAGAGTTTAATTATTTACAATCAGCGTTTGGTAAATACCAAAGAGTCGTCATTTGCATCAATAACAATCACGCTACCTGGTATGTAGTCCCCATTAAGTAGCTTTTGTGCTAGCGGATTTTCAATCGTTTGCTGAATAGCACGCTTAAGCGGGCGTGCACCGTACACAGGATCAAACCCACTTGCTGCAATTCGCTCAAGTGCAGCATCGCTTATTTCAAGCAGATACCCCATCTCTGTTAAACGCTCACGTAATTTCATTAACTGAATATCAGCTATTTCTTTTATATGCTCGTTTGCTAACGGGTGGAATACAACAGTCTCGTCAATACGGTTAATAAACTCAGGTCTAAACTCATTAATCAATACTTCCATTACTTTAGCTTTAAGGGTCGTATAGTCATTATTCCCCGCTTGTTCTTGGATAATATCTGAGCCTAAATTTGATGTCATGATAATAACAGTATTTTTAAAATCAACGGTTCTACCTTGTCCGTCAGTTAATCGGCCATCATCTAACACTTGCAGTAAAATGTTAAACACATCTGGGTGTGCTTTTTCTATTTCATCAAGCAATATAACTGAGTAAGGTTTACGACGAACAGCTTCTGTTAAATAACCGCCCTCTTCATAACCCACATAACCTGGAGGTGCGCCCACTAGGCGTGCAACTGAGTGCTTTTCCATAAACTCAGACATGTCGATACGTACCATGGCATCTTCGGTATCAAACATAAAACCTGCCAGTGCTTTTGTAAGCTCGGTTTTACCCACACCTGTTGGACCTAAAAACAAGAAAGAACCAATTGGGCGATTAGGATCTGCAAGTCCTGCACGTGAGCGTCGTATTGCGTTAGCAACAGCAACGACCGCTTCATCTTGCCCTATTACTTTACTGTGTAACTTATCTTCCATTTGCAGCAGCTTTTCACGCTCACCTTGTAGCATTCTTGCAACAGGAATACCTGTCCAGCGAGATAAAATTTCAGCAATTTCATCCTCACCTACTTGGTTCTTAAGCAGAGTCATTTCTTGCATTTCAGCTTGTGAGGCTAAATCAAGTTTTCGTTCAAGCTCTGGAATTCGCCCATATTGCAGCTCTGACATACGCTGTAAATCACTTGCTCTTCGCGCTACATCTAAATCTAATCTTGCTTGTTCAAGCTCGGCTTTAATTACTTGTGTACCTTGAAGCGATGCTTTTTCAGCATTCCAAATTTCATCTAGCTCACGATATTGCCCATCAAGGTCGGTGATCAACTCTTGCATTTCAGTGCGACGTTTTTGACTCGCCTCATCTTTTTCTTTAGCAAGTGCATTATCTTCTAATTTTAATTGGATAATACGACGCTCAAGCTTATCTAACGACTCTGGTTTTGAATCAATTTGTAATCGAATTGAAGAACCCGCTTCGTCAATTAAATCAATTGCTTTATCTGGTAACTGACGATCGCTAATGTAGCGGTGAGATAACTGCGCCGCAGCAACTATCGCGGGATCAGTAATTTCTACTGAATGATGTAGCTCATATCGCTCTTTTAAGCCACGCAATATTGCAATGGTATCTTCAACCGACGGCTCTTCAATGAGTACCTTTTGGAATCGACGCTCAAGTGCTGCGTCTTTCTCTATATATTTACGGTATTCATCAAGCGTGGTTGCGCCAACACAGTGTAACTCACCGCGTGCTAAAGCAGGTTTTAGCATATTACCCGCATCCATTGCGCCATCACTTTTGCCTGCACCCACAATAGTGTGTATTTCATCAATAAATAAAATGACTTGGCCTTCTTCTTTAGCCAATTCGTTTAACACTGATTTTAAACGCTCTTCAAATTCACCGCGATATTTAGCGCCCGCAACTAGTGCTCCTAAATCAAGCGATAAAACACGTTTGTTTTTTAATCCTTCAGGTACTTCACCATTAATAATACGCTGTGCTAAACCTTCTGCTATTGCTGTTTTACCAACACCTGGCTCACCGATTAATACAGGGTTATTTTTAGTACGGCGCTGTAATACTTGAATCGTGCGGCGAATTTCGTCATCACGACCAATAACAGGGTCAAGCTTACCTTGCTCTGCTCGCTCAGTTAGATCAATCGTGTACTTTTCAAGCGCTTGGCGTGTTTCTTCGGCATTTGGGTCATCAACTTTTTGACCACCACGAATCGCTTTAATTGCTGTTTCAATTTTAGTGGAGGTAATATTTAACGATCTGAATATATCGCCAAGTGGACCTTTATCGTCGCAAGCTGCCAGTACAAACAATTCACTTGAAATGTATTTGTCTTTGCGTTTTTGCGCATACTTGTCACATAGGTTAATAAGTGAAGCCATATTATTTGATAGCTGCACGTCGCCACCTACGCCTTCTACTTTAAATAGTTTTTCTATTTCTTGAGAAAGCTTGGTGTTAAGTTCATCTGCGCTGACCCCCGTTTGGGCAAATAACGCGCGCACACTGGAGCCGCTTTGCTGCAGTAGTGAATACATTAAATGTAAGGGTTCAATAAATTGATGGTCGCGGCCAAGGGCTAGCGATTGCGCATCAGAAAGCGCAGATTGAAATTTACTTGTAAATCTATCTAAACGCATGGTGTTACCTATTAAATAATCTAATTGCTTAATTAATGGGTATGTTTAGGTGTTTGTTCAAGGTGTAGAGAGAAATATAATAGCTAAAGGTGCTAATTACTTGCGCCAGATCAAACTTGCCATACGTCCGGTTTGCCCATCCCGTCGATAAGAAAAAAATAAGTCACTTTGAGAGACTGTACAATAGTCGCCGCCTGTAATATTTTTAACGCCTTGCTGGGTAAGTAAAGTACGCGCAATGCCAAAAATATCAGCAAGAAATTTGCCATTAGCTTGTGGTGTAAATGCTTGAATAAATGAAGAAGACCTTTTTTGAAATAACTCAAACACTTCAGCGCCAACCTCAAATTGAGTTGGCCCAATTGCAGGCCCTAGCCAAGCATTTATATTTTCATACTTTGAGCTAAAACATTCTAAAGTATTTTTAATAATTCCCTGCTCAAGCCCCCGCCAGCCACCATGTATAGCTGCAACTTCCTTCTCATCATCACTCACTAATAAAATAGGTAAGCAATCGGCAGTCATGATAGCCAAAGGCTGATTTAATAACTGAGTATAAAGCGCATCAGCATTGTGTAACT
The DNA here is from genome assembly GCF_000497995.1 of Pseudoalteromonas sp. TB25. NCBI lineage: Bacteria > Pseudomonadati > Pseudomonadota > Gammaproteobacteria > Alteromonadales > Pseudoalteromonadaceae > Pseudoalteromonas > Pseudoalteromonas sp. TB25. Next base: position 14,204 of record NZ_AUTI01000325.1, on the reverse strand, counting down.
TATTAGAGTCAAAATGTTCATCAACAATAACAACATCAGAGCTATGAACTTGATTTAGCCACACGGCAGGTTTAGGTAAGTGTTTGGTTAATAGTGAGCGGTTTTTTGATACATGATCTTGATTATCTCCAACATGGTATCCCAAATTGAAACTTTTAAATGGTTTTTTTGAAACACCACCTCCACAAGTAGTACTTAACGTTCCTACTTTATGAAGGTTTTGCCATGTCGCTGACAATAAGTGCATTATCTATCGATATCAGGATTAGCTTTAGTATCTTCACGTAGTGCATGTGTCATAGCAACCATATCATCAGGGATAGGTGCTTGCCATGTCATCATTTCACCCGTGATTGGATGCGCAATGCTCAATTTTACAGCATGTAGTGCTTGGCGTCTAAAGCTACGAAGTAACTCGAATAACTCTGGTGTTGCACCTTTAGGTGGACGCGGACGGCCGCCATAAGATTGATCGCCAATTAGCGGATGATTTAAATGTGCCATGTGCACACGAATCTGGTGAGTACGGCCTGTTTCTAGGCGCAGACGTAAACGAGTATGAGCACGGAATTTTTCAGCAACACGGTAATGTGTAATTGCCGGTTTACCCAGTTCATGTACGGCCATATGCGTACGCTGAGTAGGATGACGGCCAATCGCTTTTTCAACCATACCACCTGCAGTCATGGTGCCATTACACAGTGCTTCATATTCACGAGTGAAATTTTCGCGCTTTTGTAGTGCTTTCACTAAATGCGTTTGGGCCTGAATCGTTTTAGCTACAACCATTAAACCGGTCGTGTCTTTATCTAAACGATGTACAATACCTGCGCGTGGCACGTTAATTATTTCAGGGTAGTAATGTAGCAATGCGTTTAGCACTGTTCCATTAGGGTTACCCGCACCTGGGTGAACCACTAGGCCCATTGGTTTATTAATTACCAAAATATCATCGTCTTCATAAACAATGTTTAATTTGATATCTTGTGCTTCGTATTCGCGTGGTGCTTCAATTGTTGTTTCAACACTTACAACTTCACCACCTAGTAGCTTTTCGCGTGGAGTGTTGAAAATTTCACCGTCTACAGTGATTTTATCATCCAAAATCCACGTTTTTATACGAGAACGTGAATAATCAGGGAACAATTGTGCTAATACTTGGTCTAGACGTTTACCACCTAATTCGGTTGGAACGTCGGCTTGAAGAGAAATTTGCTCTGACATTAGTAACTTTACCCAATTTACCAGTGCAAGCTTTGCTCGACTGGGTTAGAATCGCTTTTAATAAAAGCATAATATAATACGCATAGTTTACTCGGTTTTACCGACTTGGCCTAGCCGAAGACATCGAAGGTAACAAATAAAATGATAAATAAAATAGGGAAACGTGCATTTGCCATTGTTTTTTCAGTTTCTGTACTTAGTTTAGGCGCTTGTTCGTCTGCTCCAGACCAAGAAGACATTCAACGTGTACCGAATAAGTCTGCACACGCTTTATATGAAGATGCAAAAGAAACGCTAGATTCTGGTTTATATGCTCGTGCAATTGAACTTTTGAGTGCTATAGACTCTCGCTACCCATTTGGCCCATTCTCTAAGCAAGTACAAATGGACTTAGTCTATGCACATTATCAATCAGGTAATACTGAACAAGCACTTGCAACCATTGACCGCTTTATTCGCTTAAACCCAAATCATAAAGATTTAGACTACATGTATTATATGCGTGGTTTAGTAAATATTAAAGCAGATAAAAATGCGTTCCAAGAGTACTTTGGTGTAGATAGAGCCGACCGTGATGCTAACCGTACTCGTGTTGCATTTACAGATTTATCGACATTAGTAAAACGTTTTCCTAAAAGTGATTACGCGCCTGAAGCTAAGCGTCGTTTAGTGTGGCTTTTAAACCGCATGGCACGTTATGAATTAAAAGTAGCAACTTACTATTACGAACGTGAAGCTTATTTAGCTGCTGCTAATAGAGGTAAGTTTGTTGTTGAGCATTATTCACAAAGCAGTTACTTAGATCCCGCGCTTGAAATGATGGAGAAAAGTTACGACCAATTAGGTTTAACTGAGCTTAGTGAGCACGCAAAGCAAACACGAAAACTAAATAAAAGAACTAAATAAATAAAAAAGGCGCTTACTAAAGCGCCTTTTAACTACATAGAAAAACAAGCTTAAATCGCTTCTTCATCTTCCTCTGCAGTACGAATACGTATTACACGCTCAACATCTGTGACAAATATTTTACCATCACCGATTTTTCCTGTTTGCGCCGTTTTTACAATAACTTCAATTGCACGGTCTACATCTTCATCAGTCAATACAATATCAAGTTTTACTTTAGGTAAAAAATCGACCATATACTCTGCGCCACGATATAGCTCTGTGTGACCTTTTTGACGTCCAAAGCCTTTAACTTCGCTTACCGTCATCCCCGTAATACCTACATCAGATAACGCTTCACGCACATCGTCTAACTTAAAAGGTTTGATAATTGCTTCTATTTTTTTCATATTAATTACTTTTGAAAGCTTCAGTTGCCTCGATTTTAGACAATCATAGTGTTCATAGCAAACAAAGCAATTGAATTACGGTGATAAAACAACCGATCGTGATATAATTTATTATATAAAAATAGCTATACTTAAATGACTAGCAGTAAATGAGATTAATATGACAAACAAACAAAACGGGTTCACCCTTTTAGAACTCATGGTAACCGTAGCTATCGTTGGCATTATTGCATCAATTGCGATTTGGAATAGTAGCGATATGCTAGAAGAAAATAGAGCTGAGAACTTTTTGTTGGAATTAAAAAGAAATATTAGCTACGCCCGTGCTCAAGCTGCAAGTACGGATGAAATAGTCATTGTATGCCCTGCTCCCAATACAGTTACAAGTAGTAGCTCAAGTCTCACATGCCAAAGTGAATGGGCATCAACTAATACCGTTATTTTATTTATAGATACTGATAATGACGGAAGTTATAAAAGCGCAAATGATAGTCTATTACGTGTAATGTCAGAAACTCCGTCTAGCGATAGAATAAAATTCTCTGGTAATAATAGCCTTCGGTTTAATACGAGCGGTCGTATTACGACAAGTTTAGCTGGCTCAGGTAGCTTTACGGGCTTTGTATACTGCCCCAATAATGACAACGAAAACAATAAAGCGCTGAATGTATCAGTATCTGGTACTGCTTTTTACCTTGGTGACACCACTGAAAAGTGTGATTAAAAAACGTACAATTATATCTTGTCATATTTGTATCATTTACTAGACTGAGTTAATCATTTATTAACTCAGGTCTTCAAGGATGAGATTATCAATATCAAAAAGTAAGGGAGTAACACTTCTCGAATTAATGGTATCTATGGCTGTTGTCAGTATTATCAGCCAATTATCTATGTGGTTTTACCCAGATTTTTTAGCTAAAAACCGCTTAGATAACCACGTAAACCTCCTACACCGAAATATAAATTATGGCCGTTTATATGCCATTGAAAATACTACTTACGTCACGCTTTGTGCACTAAAAGACAGTCAATGTACAAAGGACGAGTGGAATGGCCAAATGTCACTCTTTATCGACAAAGATAAATCAACCTCGTTAGATGATGATGAACTACTCTTAAGTACTTTTGAGGAGATCCATGAAGCTGACAGTCTTAAATACCCTCGCAGCGCAATTACGTTTCGTCCTGATGGTTCTTTGAATGGTTTTCAAAATGGTACTTTTATATATTGCCCCAACAGCAATAAGGCCAACCTCGAGGGGTTGGCCTTATCAGTAAGTCAGACTGGCAGAATACGTATTAAATCAACTGATAAGTGCCAGAAGAAGTAATCTAGGCTATCGACCCCAGCAATAACCAATATCGGTGTCTCCTTTAGACCCTTTTGCACCTTTGAGACCAATATCAGTGATTGAAAGCTCTTTACAATCAGTATCTCCTTTTACAGCACCGTCTATAGGCTTAGCTGTAATAGTGAAGGTATTACTATCAACTACGCTGATAGATAGTTCAAAGTGACCATTTTCGGTTTTACTTTGTAGCCCTAAGTCAGTAAAGGATTGCGTATACTCACGATTATCTACAAAATATTGCTCCTCTTTGTTTGCAGCATCTAACAATGCTGCAGCAGCTTCAGCGCGCGAAGCACGCTTTACATATTCTGTATAATTGGGCAATGCAATTGAAGCAAGTATGCCTACAATTGCAACCGCTATCATCAGCTCAATTAAGGTAAACCCATGTTGTTTCTTCATTTAATTTCCTTAATTATTAACTTCGTCATTTTCTTCACGTTTATAGATATATGTTTGTTGAGTTTTAAAGCCAAACCCTACAGCATTGTCATTAACCAATACAACTTTACCATCAACAATTGTTAAGCCGGGGCCCTTTATCTCAACAGGCTTCATTGGGTTTTCAGCATTTTCACCTTTGATACCCGGCCCAATTAGATAAAACTGACTTTCTTGTGTTACGTCAACTGTTGGGTTGTCATCACACTTACCATCTCCATTACCATCTACGCATGAAGGGCCTTCGCCAAAGTATAACTGAGGTGTATCTGGTACATCATAGCTGGTTGTAAATTTAAGGTCGTCATACACTTTCGTACCATAATGTAGGTGAAATGCGTATAAAGAACCACCACCACCACTTAGGGAACATTGGTTTTCAGTCGATGTATCTGATGCAGGTGTGAAACTTGTAAAATAAGCAACACCTCCAACAACTGTAGCAGCAGCTAGTGATTTTTCACCCGTTCCTAACTCATATCTCCAACCATTAAATTTAGCCAAGTCGACTTCTAAGTCAACAAAATCATCAACGTCATCTAGAGCATTACCAAATGGGTCTGAATTCATTTGCATCAAATCAGCAGGTACAATAGTATCCGGTGCATTCGTTTTATATGATTTAGTAACTGTATTTTCATCTCTGATCATAAACAGTTGATCTTTTTCATTGGTACCGGTTGGTTTTGAGCGGTTACCACTACCAATAACTATTGCATCATACGGCGTATCTAAGCGTGTTATAACGGTACTACCATCAACGGTTGTCTCGCTTACTTTACTATAAATGGTTCGTGCAACGAGTGGTTTGTAAAAAAAGCGTCTGTCCTCAGTTGCTTTATTACTGCCAAGCTCAGCTAATTTAAAGTGACTAAATTCACTAGTACTAGTGCCTGGCATATCTATACGCCAAATATCTCCACCAGTATCTGCCGCATAAATTCGGTCTATATATCCATCATAATCTGAGTCAAGCGTGGTAATATCTGCAGCAATACTATGCTTACCTTTAAAGCCATTAATATCGGGTGTTAATGCCCATACTCTTTTACCTGTTTCTGCTTCAACAATGTAAATACCTCGCCCTGTACTATCTTCACTTTTAATCACCGCATCTTTGTTTGTATCGTACCCAGCACCAAAAATTAATAAAGGCTTGTCACCAAATGCTTTAATGTAGGCTATTTGCGGTTTTGACCATGTTTGCGCAAGCTCTTTAAAATCACCTTTTCCGCCCTCTATTGGTGCGCTCCATAGTTTTTTAGGCTGATCGGGATTTGTTATATCCAGTGCGTAGTAGTTTTTACCACCTCGACGCATTCCTGCAAAAGCCCATACTTCATCATCACCACTCGCATCAATAATCCCGTCGTTTAAACCATCGCTATTTAAGTTTTTATTATTAAAATAAACGCTGATTGGACCATCCATACCATATTTTTTACCCGTTTCTTTGTTGCGCAGCGGTTGAATAATGCTGTACAGATCTGAGGGTATAAATGCCCAGCTTTCAGATACTTCATTATTTGTATCATCGTCTTTAAACATATGCAAAAAGCCAGCATTGGTACCAATTAGAATACGAATATCATCATTACCGTAATCAAGCGCAACAGGCTTTGAATGCAGAGGATCACCAAAAATATCATCTCTTTGATCCGTGGTATCGTTATCGTTATCTTCATCATCAACATCAATACCCATAGCCCATTTAATATCTGAACTAGATAAGCTAATTGGGTTATTAGTTATTAAATCAAGAATGTCACTAACAATCGATGTAGTAAATCGTACTATATCGCCTTGTTTATCTGTATATATTGTTCTTCGTTCTTCTGCGTTGGTTCCTGTTAAGGTACTTAGTTGATAATTAACGCCACCTTGTGCTACTAAGTTCCCATCTGCTGACTTACCATCAGGAAGCCAAAATGTTTTTGCATCAGTGTCTATCAAACCATTAGAATCAAGCGCTACATTGCCCGCTGAATCAACTATGTTACTACCCGATACCTTTAACTTTTTTAAGTTACCGCCCCAGCGGGTATTTGTCTCTGGGTAAAACATTGCAAAATAAATAGCATCTCGACTACGGGTTTGATCTACGTTGTTACTAGCAACGGACGGCGATGAAAAGCTATCATTTACTTCACGAATACGAGAAATTGCACTGTTTAATGATTCAGAAAGCTCATCTGGCGTACTTGCGGGCAAGTTTTCACCACCACCTAAAGAAGCGGCCCTACGTAAAAGCTCTTGTCCACTCGCGCTCATACCAGAGCCAAAACCGATAGTATATAAACGGCCTGTTTCATGAATATCGGGAGTCGACGGGTATAAATCAACAGTAGTATCACTTGTACCATGAATAATTTTAGCCATTTGGTGTAGGTAACTACTGTAGTAACTATCCGTATTCCAGTTTAATCCTTCCCCAAAGTACTTCTCATGCTCTGCACTAATTTGGCTGTCACTATCATTATCACCAGATGGGTCGCCATCGGTCATATAAATGATATTTATCGAGTTGTCGCAGCGCTTAGCCTCAGCGGTGCTATCTGCAAAGGGCGATATGTAAGTATACTCATAATTATTTGTAGTTACATTTTCACACTCATAACTCCAGCGACCTCTATTTCTAACCCAACCACATTCAAGCTGTGTAAACTCACTTCCAGTTCTTAACTCGACACTCGTATCACGTTCAAGAATTGTGGCCTCTAAGCCATATTGAACTTTTTGCCCTGTAATATATAAATAAGCTTCCCATAGAGTCTCAGTAAGCGGGGTTCCACCATCTGCAGGTAAAGATGCAACCGACGAACGTACAACTGATGAATCACTACCAACACCGTTAACAATGTAACCACCGGTCGTACTTTTAAAGCGCATTAAACCAAAGTCGATAGTATCTTCATTATCAGAAATGACTTTATTCATCGCAAACTGCGCAGCAGCAAGGCGGCTATCAATACATAAATTATATAAGTTTAAAAAATTATTAAAACCACAGTTACCACCACTTGAAGATGAAAAAGCCATACTTCCTGATGTATCAAAAATCAGTAATACTCGGGGCTTTTCTTCAACATCCACATCATGATTAACATAAAGCTCTATATCTTCAGCATAAACTGACGCACTTATTGTTAAGCCAAGTAAAGAGGCTAACACTTTGTTTAATTTTAATTTCATATTAAATCCCCTTACTTATGCTAGCCATTTCTTGCGCTACACCTGTAACAATGGTTAGTTCATGCTTACTTTTAGAGCCATATTCTATTGTCGTGGCGACCTGTAACATATTGCACGATATACCTGCAGTAAAATTAAAGCGTCGAGGACACTCTAGGTCAAGCGCACCTTTGTTTAGATTAACCATTTTGCTTTGCATACCATCATGTGTTGCGATCACCATGCCTTCTTTATCAGAGGCTGCAATCGAAGTGACTTCATCTGGACTCAAAAAAAACTGATTATTCGCACCTTTATTTGCTTCATCAGAAATCATGCGCTGTACTTCGCCAATAAGTTCATTTTCGGCCACTTCACGCTCTTGCGCTGCATTGGTAATTTTAATATCAATACTACTACTGCTCATAAGAGTCACCGCTATACCCGTCACTGCAATTACCATTATTAGAGCAGTGATCAGTACTACACCCTGCTGCTTTTTCTGTGATTGTTTTAAATACGCCATAAATTTGATCCAACATTATTTAATCGAATAGTCGTGGTAAACACTGTGCGTCTGAAACTATCTGTGAATTTCAATTCACGCTTGTCTTCATCTTCACCTAATATGTAAGTTTGGTTTTTAATTTTAACCCCAGGGTCTGGCTCCAATGCGCGTATTAATAAAAATACCTGTACTGTTAAAATACCCTTTCGATTTTCCCAATCAGTGTGCTCCATACTTTTAATACTTCGGTATGTATCTACACGATTGTCCCTGTTTGTATCGAGACCAAAAACAAACCGCATGTTTTCGACACCTTCCATAATAGTTTCTGTGGTGATATTTCCACCAACTAAGCGCTTTCTCATTAATGCAGGTACAGTTAGGTTCTTGTTATTTACTTTATATGTTTGCTCTGAAATATAATAAACATGATGGCTATACGGCCAAATAGAGGCATTAACAGAACTTCCTGTAATTTCACCTCGCTTGAATTGAGCTCTCTCTTGCTCCGCTATGAAATAGTTTTCACTCGTTTGAGTCTCAGCTTCAGTTAATTGATCACCTTGTAAAAACTTTAACTGAATAATATCGGTACCTTTTACTGGACTCGTTACGCAGTTTAGTTCTTTTGAAGCATCTGCAACCTTCGCATAAATAGTTCTAAAGTTACTCGCAGTTGCCAAATCAGGAAAACTACCGTTATTTAGTCCTTCAAAACAGTCATTTAGCGGGTTTGATAATGCTTCTGTGTTTACCGAAGTAAAAGAATCATCATAATAAGTGCCCCAAAAGCCAATTTGCTCAATATCACGTTGCATTATGTTAATTGCAAGGCGTCCTGATTCTTGAAGTTCACCAATAGTCATCGTATCTTTAGTGGTTACTTTCATACCTATATAGGTAAACATAACGCCGCCTAAAATTAACCCACCAATAAATAATGAAATCATCATTTCTACAAGTGTAAAACCTTTTTGCTTCATGTTAGCTCCTAAGGTAAATATAACTAGTTAAAACAACTAAACGGCGCTTTTTATCAGCCGTTCCACACTTGATGTCTCCAGTCGTACTATTTGCATTAAACTCTTGACGCCCTTGCCAAGATACAACGACCTCTAAATTAAATGCTTTACCACCTGTACCTGCAACTGCAGTAGCCGCAATACATACAGTTGCGTCATCTAAAGAGCCTGTGTTTTCCCTTGCTTTTATAGCTCTTTTCCATTGCTCAAGGTCTAGGGCTGCAACTTGCGCTGCGCTACAAGTGCTTGTAAAACACGTCTGTGAGGTTTTAGTTGAGGCTTCGCTATTAAATGTTTGGGTATATAGGCTAGCTATTTGCGGGGTATCGTTAGCACGGATACGCTGCACAATATCATTACCAAGTGCAACTGCAGCAGCACGCTGCATAGAATCAAAGCTTGCTTGCTTTGCTTTTGCTTGCAAAGCAACTGCGCCTAAAAGGCCAAAACTAAGAATAATAAATGCAATTAGCACTTCAATCAGAGTGAAGCCTCTTTGCACTTTTACGTGAGGTGATTGCATAATAAAACCAAATAAAAATTATCTGATTTTAAGTTTATGTTATTTATTTGAGGAATCAATGAGGACTAAGACAAGCGGTTATATTTGTTGATAAACGGTTAATTAAACCTGTTTATTCAATAACACCGTTGATAATTAAGACTCAAATGTATTTAAATCAAGGGGAGGTTAATTGCAAGGTAAGCCTAAAGCGAATTTTTTACTAATTTAAGCTCACGGCGGCTCACTGGCAATAACTCACTGCACCCTTGTAGCTCAATCATATGATTGCCATTCGCTTTTGAATGCAAAGCAATTACTTTTTGTTTATTAACCAATGTATTGCGATGAATTCGCAAAATATGTGTAGGAAATTGTAACTCTAATTGTTTTAGACTTTGTTCAAGTAAAGCTTCTCCACCACAGAATATCATTTTGGTATACTTTTCTTCGGCACTAAAATACAAAACATCATTTATATCAACACTGCGTAGAGTACCAGCTAGCTGATAAGAGATTTTTACATTTTGTTGTTTTTGAATATGTACTTTATTTAAGCGCCCGACTTGCTTAAGCACCTTTTGCAATGATTGCTCTGAAATAGGTTTAACTAAATAACCTGCAGCGCTTAATTGTAAAGCATCGAAGGCATGCTCAGGGTGAGCAGTTATAAAAACAATAGCAGGAGGTAGAGTTAAACTATTGAGCTCATTAGCAACTTGTAAACCATTCATACCAGGCATATCAACATCTAAAAAAATCAAATCCGGCGTTTGCTTTTTAGCCAGTACTAGGGCTTCATTACCATTACTTGCCTCGCCTTGTACAACTATGCTTTTATCATGTGCCAACAAACGAATTAAGCGCGATCTCGCAAGAGGTTCATCATCAACAATGAGTACGTTCATACACTGCCCTCAATTAGCTTAGGAATAACGACCTTGACCCTAAACACATCATTTTTATTAGTAATTGTTAGCTGCGCTTTATTTTTATAATAAATATTTAATCGCTGGCGAATATTTTCAAGCGCCATGCCGTTATTAGGCCTAGTTTGAGCATTAGAAATTGTTATAGGGTTAGAAACAATCATGGTTATATAGCCGGTAGTAATATGTAGCTCTACTTTTATTTCTGCACCATGCTCACTTGTTTCAACACCGTGGCATACTGCATTTTCAATTAATGGCTGCAGGGTTAAACAAGGAATGCTCAATGCAGGTAGTTCATTAGGTATTTGCCAATCAACGCTTAAGCGATTACCGAAACGCCATGTTTCAAGTGCTATATATTGCTTACTCAGCGTTATTTCATCGTCAAGAGATACATTTTTTCCTGAGTGCATTGCAGCCTGCGATAAGGCGGCTAATGCTAAAATAGCCTGCTCTGCCGCATCGGCATCATGATGAGTAAGCTCTGCAGCGGTGTTTAAACTATTATATAAAAAATGAGGACGTATTCTAGCTTGCAAGGCATCAAGCTCAGCTCGAGAAAGCGCTTTAGTTTGCTGCTCTTTCTCAAAATGAATTAATAAAAATTGGACGAATAAAGCCGCCAGCAAAGCCACTATAATGCAATTGCGAAGTGTGAAATAAATTAAGTTATCTGTATCATCTATATCAAAAGCAAAATGGGAAAATAAAATACTAAAAATGCATGTAGATAATAAAAAAAAGATAAAAAACAAACTTAATTGAAAAGTTTGAGTGCGCGTTTGTAAGAAAAATCTACAAAAGTATAAAGAAGAGGTACCGACTAAAACAATTAAATGCATAAACAAACTGATGATCCCAAGTCGAAGCCAAATATCTCCTTCTACATTGGGTGCAAAGGCTAAAACAATAGCAATAACTTGAGAAACAATAAGCGAAGCTAGTACGCCTCGCTCATTAAAAAGAGCCGAAAAAAGCAAACCATCATTTTTTAGTGACTTGCTCATAACGACTCTCCTATAATCTAAATTTTAAATTAACGTAGCTCTACAGGAACAGCAAATACGATATTCTCTTCTTCGCCTGGGTTTTCAACAACCTGCGTACCACCAAGATCTTTTAATCGGCTTATAACTTGTTGTACAAGTACTTCTGGCGCAGATGCACCCGCAGTTACACCCACTGATTTAGAACCTGAAACCCACTGCTCTTGCACATCAGTTGCATCATCAATTAAATAAGCAACAGTGCCCATTTTATCTGCAAGTTCACGTAAGCGATTAGAGTTAGAGCTGTTTTTAGCGCCAACAACTAATAGCACATCAACTTTGTCAGCTAAGTCACGAACAGCATCCTGACGATTTTGCGTTGCATAACAAATATCATCTTTACGAGGTCCGTCAATTGATGGAAACTTATTGCGTAGTGCATCAATAACATCAGCAGTATCATCAACTGATAAAGTCGTTTGACTACAGTAAAAAAGATTTTCAGCATTTTTTACATTAAGCGCAACAACATCATCAACGGTTTCAACAAGATAAATACCACCGTCTGAGTTATCATATTGTCCCATTGTTCCCTCTACTTCAGGGTGACCATGATGTCCAATTAAAATACACTCAATACCTTTGCGACTCGCACGTGTAACTTCCATATGCACTTTAGTTACAAGCGGGCACGTTGCATCAAATACTTTTAAATCACGACGTTTAGCCTCGCTGCGAACCGCTTGCGATACGCCATGTGCGCTAAAAATAACAATACTGTCGTCAGGTACTTGATCAAGTTCTTCAACGAATACCGCACCACGGCTTTTTAGTCCATCAACCACATAGCGGTTATGTACTACTTCGTGGCGAACATAAATTGGCTTTTCAAAAATATCTAAAGCGCGCTCAACAATACTAATAGCACGGTCAACACCAGCGCAAAAGCCGCGAGGATTAGCTAGTAATATTTCCATTAACCTTCCACCTCAATAATATCAACTTCAAACGTTAAACGCTGGCCAGATAAAGGGTGATTAAAATCAATCGTTACCGACTCACCTTGCACTTCGCGGACTAAACCAGGAAGCTCAGTGCCATCAGGTTGAGTAAACGCAATAATTGCACCTACCTTAGCTGGTGTTTCTGGACCAAACTTACTACGGTCAACGTAGTAAATATTATCTGGGTTTGGCTGACCAAAAGCATCTTCAGGTTCTAATTCAAACGTTTTACTTTCGCCTGCAGTTAGCCCTAATAAACACTTTTCGAAGTTTGCCGTTAAGCTGCCATCACCCATTGTTAATTTAGCAGGTTTGTTGTGTACCTTGGTAGAATCAGCGGCAGAGCCATCTTCTAATTTAATAGAAAAATGGAAAATAACTTGCGAGTTTTCACCAATTACAGCTTGGCTCATGCTTTATGCTCCTTTGGACTCTCGCCGGTGAAGGCGTCAAATAACAATAATGCTGCGCCAATACAAATAGCGCAATCGGCAATATTGAATACAGGAAAATGTGAGTCTTTATAAAAAACGTGAATAAAGTCGATTACATAACCATACGCAATACGATCGTATAAATTACCAATAGCGCCAGCAAGTACCAATGCATAAGCACCGCATAGTACTTTATTTGTAGCAGGTAAGCGTTTTAGCCACCATACAAGCAAAGCACTAATAGCAACGGCAATTGCACTTAAAAACCAACGTTGCCAACCACCCGCTTCACTTAAAAAGCTATAAGCAGCACCATAGTTATGTACATAAGTAATACTAAAAACAGGGAGTAAGTTTATAGACTCTTGATAAGCCATAGTCCCTACAACAAGTGTTTTACTGGCAAAGTCTATTACTAAAAGTAATAGACTCAACCAAAGCCACACTAAACCACTTTTTTGGGCTAGTTTGCTCACTAAGAATAACTCCTAAGCGAATTGACGCTTTTCACCTTCGCCGTCAACATTACTTACACAACGACCACAAATTTCAGGATGAGCAGGCTCAACACCTACATCTTCGCTGTAATGCCAACAACGCTCACATTTAGCAGCATCTGTTGCAGCAACGCTAATGAACAAACCTTCAATCTCGGTAGCTTGTGTATCTGCAGGCTGGCTATCAACTTCAGTAACATTCACGGCTGATGTTAACAATACAAAACGCAGTTCATCACCAAGCGCGTTTAATTTAGCGGCAAGCTCTTTACCCGTAAATAAATTCACCGTTGCTTGAAGTGTTGCACCAATGACTTCTTCTTTACGTGCAGCTTCTAATAAGCGGTTTACTTCGTCACGTACAGTTAAAATCTCTAACCAATCATCGTTACTAAATTGGCTATTTGTTGGCGCTTGTAAGCCATCGTACCAAACTGATGTAAATACGTAGTCACTACGCTCACCCGGTAACGCTTCCCAAATTTCTTGTGCGGTAAAGCTCATAATAGGTGCCATCCAACGCGTCATTGCTTCTGCGATATGATAAAGCGCAGTTTGACAAGAACGACGTGCATGGCTATCACTCTTAGCTGTATATTGACGATCTTTTATAACATCTAAATAGAACGAGCCAAGCTCACCCGTACAGAAGTTCATTAGCTTTTGCGTTACTAATAGCATTTGGTAGCTGTCGTATGCGGCTAAAATCTCGTCTTGCAACTGAGCTGCGCGTCCAACAATCCACTTATCAAGCTCAACCATATCATCAACAGCTACTTGATCTGTTTCTGGGTTAAAACCATTTAGGTTAGCAAGCAAGTAACGGCTGG
>NZ_AUTI01000324.1:0-3359 GCF_000497995.1 Pseudoalteromonas sp. TB25 | reverse complement strand
GTAGAGTATCAGCCGCAGTAAACGGTAAGCTCGACCAACTAAGCTACCTGTTAACGGCAAGCTATGAAGAAAACGGCGTACAACGCGATGCGCAGGGCGATATTTTAGGCTTACAATACGGTTTATCAGACTCTGAAACTCAAAACTATTTTACCAAACTAACTTATGATTTTGACGACGAAAAGCAACTGCAGTTTAGCTATAACTATTTCAGCTCACAGCAAAAAACTGATTTAGGCGATGTTACTGGTGATGGCAATATAGGAGAAAAAACTTACGCTATTCACGTACCCTTAGAGCTTCAAAAACAAGGTAAGCCGCAAGGACCCGATGGCAACGAAAATATAACCCTAAAATATGTTGATTACGCGTTGTTTGAAAACACACAAATGACCCTCGATCTTTATAAACAAGATATAGAAAACGTATTCTTTTTCTCCACTAACCTAGCTAACCTCGATGAAGGCTATACCGGTGGCCAATCCGTTATTAAATCAGACAAGCAAGGTGCAAGGGCTACATTTAATAGTCAGTTTGATTTTGAAAACGTAACAGCAACCCTAATCTACGGTATTGATGCCTTAAACGATAAAACATCGCAACCTTTAGTAGATGGCCGTGTGTGGGTGCCAGAAATGGACATGGAAAGTGTGGCTGGCTTTTTACAAACCAAATGGGTAATAAACGACGATATTATTGTAAAAGCAGGTGTAAGAAACGAAAGTATTGATTTGAGCGTAAGTGATTACCAAACATTAAAACTGTGTAGAACCCCTTCGCAATGCTCAGTGCCATTAAATGTGCGTGGTGATACCATAAACTATGACGCTACAACGTATAATGCAGGCATAAAATACAATTTAACAGATGCATTCAGCCCATTTTTTAGTTATTCACAGGGATCTGATATTTCTGATATTGGCCGCTTACTTCGCGCTGCAACCGTTGACGATATTGCACTTATTCAGACACAAGCATCTATAATTGACAACTACGAAGTTGGTTTTACTTCACAGTTTGAAAACGTTCGTTTTGAATTTGCACTGTACAGAAGTACTTCAGAGCTTGGCACCAGTAATGAATTTAACGAAGTAACGGGTGTTTACGAACCCGTACGCGCACCTCAAGAAATATGGGGTTACGAAGGTTTAGTTAATTATACTATTAACCAAGACCTTAAATTAGGTGCTACATACAGCTACGTAGAAGGTAAAAACACCGAAGCGGATGAATATTTAGGGGCAAAACAAATCAGCCCGCCGAAAGCCACTGCTAATTTAACATGGCAAACCAACGAAAAGTTATCACTTGCAATGAGTTTTTTATATGTAGGCGACAGAAAGCGTTTTGATAAAAATGCACAGGGCCAATACTCTGGCGATCAAGGCCCTGTTAGTAGCTACAACACATTTAACTTAAGTGGCCAATACAATGTTAACGCCAGCTGGAGTGGCTATTTTGGTATCGAAAACCTGTTCAATAGCGATTACTACCCTGCCCGCGCACAATCTTACACTTACGGCGGCTATAACATCAAAGGATTAGGCACAACGGCTACCCTAGGTGCTAAATACCAGTTTTAATTAGTAATAGACTCAATAAATAGGCATCATCAGCATGCCTATTTATTTAAAAAATAATATGAAATGCAGTCTCTCAACTTATTGTTTATAAATACCTCTAGTAATCATTCTCAGATACTAATACAAATAAAAAACTGTCCACAAACCAAGCAGTAACGCAAACTTAAATAAGAATCAAAACCAATAGTAAAGCAATGATTTTTATAGAGAAAACTTGCAATACAGGCTATTTGTACTACACTGCATGCAATTGAAATAGTTAAGGTGATTTATCATGAAAGGTAATCAAAAAGTAATCGATGCATTTAATACATTGTTAGCTAACGAGTTAGCAGCAATCGATCAGTATTTTATACACTCGCGCATGTATGACGACTGGGGTTTAAATAAGCTATACGAGCGCCTTAACCACGAAATGGAAGAAGAAAAAGATCACGCAGACTGGCTTATTAAGCGCATCTTGTTTTTAGAAGGTGTACCAAATATGACTAAGCGCCGTGATTTACTTATCGGTAACGACGTAAAAAGCATGATGCAAAATGATTTAACACTAGAGCTTGAAGTAGTTGCGTGTGTTAAAGACGTAATCGCAATATGTGAAGAGCAGCAAGATTATCAATCTCGTAGCATTTTAGAAAAGCTGTTATTTGATACTGAAGAAGATCATGTTTACTGGTTAGAACAACAACTTGGCTTAATTGATAAGATTGGTTCTGATAATTATCATCAAGCACAAATGGCTTAGTAGGAGCATACTATGAAAGGCGATAAAGACGTAATTGCAGCGCTTAATAAAGTACTCGCTAATGAGCTTGTTGGTATTAATCAATACTTTTTACATGCACGCATGTTTAAAGATTTTGGTTTCACTCAATTAGACAAAGCAGATTACAAAGTATCAATTCAAAAAATGAAAAACGCCGATCGTTTAATCGAACGTATTTTGTTTTTAGAAGGCTTACCAAATCTTCAAGACTTAGGCCGATTACGTATTGGTGAAAACAGCGAAGAAATGATTGCTGCTAACATGAGTTTTGAACTCGATACTATTGACGAGTTACGAAGCGCCGTTAAACTGGCTGAAAGTAAAAAAGATTACATTACCCGTGAAACCCTTGATCACATTTTAAATGAACAAGAAGAGCAAATTGATTGGTTAGAAACCCAACAATTACTTATTAAAAATACGGGTATCAAAAACTACTTACAGTCTCAACTGTAAATAGTAACAAGCATAAAAAAAGCAGCTAAAAAGCTGCTTTTTTTATATCTAAATTTTATATGTAATTAAGCAACTTGATCCGTTACATCCGCAATTTGAATAAGTCTGCGATTAAGGATCTTTTTAGTACAACCACAACACTTACCGCATTGGCTGCCTACTTTAAGCTCTTTGGTTAATTCACGCATGGTCGTTGCACCATCGTCAATTGTTTGCTCAATTTTTTTATCAGTCACACCGTGACAAAGACAAATATACATCAATACAAACCGTGTTAATTACAATCAATAGATGCATACTAATCTAAACGACAATTGTTATCAATAGCTTCTTCACTAATAAATATAAATTATTTATTAGAATATGGTATTTGTTCCCTTAACTATATTTACCTAAAAATAAAGTTATGGAATAATGGCCGCCTCTTAGGGGAGTAGCCCGCTCAGTAATGAGTAAACTTATCAACATAATTGCACCTCATGTGCATGGTAAGTTTGTAATGTTGTAGCAAGCGTTATCGGCGAGACCTAGGTAGACACTATCCTCATGGCGGG
>NZ_AUTI01000323.1:0-13853 GCF_000497995.1 Pseudoalteromonas sp. TB25 | reverse complement strand
CTTTGTTTGATATGTGTAAAGCAGCCGACCCACTAATGGAAATTAGCGGCATGCGCGTTACTCAAAAAGCAGGGGGCAAAAATGGTAGTTGGCAACGCGATTAATCCAAACGATGTTGTATCTAGCGCCCAAAATGTAGAGTTATTGTTTTTTGGGCAACTAAAAGAGCGGTTAAAGTGCAGTAAATTAAGTCTTGAGATTACGCAGCCGCTTACTATTTCAGAGCTTAAATTAAAATTAGTGAGTCAATACCCGCACTGGCAACCGTGGCTGGAAGAGCGTGAGCTACTTGCAGCGCTTAACCAAACTATGTCATCAAGCGACGAAATAGTGAAAGCAGGGGATGAGCTTGCCTTTTTCCCGCCGGTTACAGGTGGCTAATGAGCATACATATTCAAGTACAAACCGATGATTTTAATGTAGGTGACGAGCACAATACGCTTTGTAGTAATAATAAAAGCGATGGCGCTGTTGTCACCTTCACAGGTTTGGTAAGAGAGTTCAGCAGTGGCGATAACGTTATTGTACTTGAGCTTGAACACTACCCTGGTATGACCGAGCAACTCCTTCAATCTATTGCAGAGCAAGCACAAACTCGCTGGCAACTGGCGCGAATATCTATTATTCACCGCGTTGGTTACTTAGCACTTGGCGAGCAAATTGTATTTGTAGGCGTAACGTCCCGCCATCGCCAAGCCGCGTTCGAAGGCGCACAATTTATTATGGATTACTTAAAAAACCACGCCACGTTTTGGAAAAAAGAGCACTTTAAAGACTCATCAAATTGGGTTGAGTTTAAACAAAGTGACAAACAAGCGCTGGATAAGTGGGAAAAGTGATGCAGATATTTCATTACTTGTGCTCTACAGAGGTTATATAGCTCTCAGTTTGCGTGTGAAGTCTGCGTTTTTCGTGTTATAAATCAGCAATATTAGATTGTTAGCTCGACCCAAGTCTGGAAGGCATATGCGCACATCAAAAATGTTATATTTTACAATATTATTACTTGTTCTACTTTCAGCTTTTCTTGCTGTATGGGTATATGATTTAAAAGAAGGTAAAGATTTACTGAGCTTTACCATATCAACAGTAAGCTTTTGTATAGCCGTATTAGCTTTATTTATTACTGTTAGAACATATACATCAATTGATAGTGTAAATAATATTAGCAAAATGGAAGGTAACATTTTAGATAATGAAAATTACGTAACCTCACTTCCAGAGTTAATTAACCAGTTTAAGTCCCAAAATGAAAATACACTAGAGAAAGAAATTTTTGACTCTATTGAGCATAAACTAAAAAAAGAGTCAGAAACCGCCGTTCTTTTTGCCGATACCCTTCAGTATATAATTGACCTAATTGTATTATTTCCAGCTGTTTTTAATGCATCAGAAACTAACAAAGTACTTTATAAAAAGCGTATGGATACAATTTTGTCAGAAGTTGATAGGCGCTGTGAAATATTGCACTCGGTGAGTAAAGGTAATTCAATTCAAATAACGGAAACGATAAAGCTATTTAAAGCTGTTGTGTCTTACCAAAGTTTTGTAGCTGATGATAATTTTAATATTCATGCAGACTTACTTCATGTGAGAGGTCCAATTCTTCGTAATCCAGTTACAAAAACCATTTACCATAATTACCTAGGTTTGTATTACAACAAAAAAGGCATGCATTTGCTGCGAGAGTCGCTAAATATGAACTCTGTAGATATTTTGTCGATTGATGGTTTAGAGCTGGCTCAAAAAAATATTAATACCATAGAGCCATCAATACTTGAAGAAGTAATTATGTATCTTAGATCTGCCGCTGAGCAGTTCGATAAAGCACTTAAAGTATCTAGCGAAGATGTTATGTGGCCTGGTTTTATTAATTACAATAAAGCACGTACGGTATATTTTCTAGCTTTACTATCAAATAGCGAACTTAATTGGTTAGATATTCTCGACGAAGCAATAGAGTCTCGCAGCAGGTTAAATCGACTAATTGACGAAATTTTAATGATAGACAGATCAAAATCAGCCAATATTGTTAGCACACATTTAAGAGAATTTTTTCTATATCAAGAAGAGTTAGCACGTACAGTAAAATTGAATATTTTACTGTCGAATAATCTAACCAGACAAAATAATGCACCTATTATATATAAAGGGATTAATATCACTGATATATCAAACGAAAAACTAACTGACTTATTTGTTTCAATACAAAAGTTTTCTACAGTTAGTATTTATCAAGAAAAAATTATAAGTCGACTTAAGAATAACCTCGCTGTGACAAACTAACAAAGCTTCAGCGAGAAAGTAGGGGATATACTATTTTTACGGCTTTTTGCTCATCATAAAAAAGCCACTTACCTATGCATGAAAAGTCATAGCAAGAATAAATGGCTCTTTATTAAAATGTTTTTTGGACTGAACTTATTTTATTACACTTTTCCAATGCTCAAATCAGGCATTAAATTGAGCCTGTTATGGATAGCATGATGGATGAAAGATAACTTAGTTCGCACCGCTTGAGTTAGTACAAATGGGTAGGCATCGGCAAGTCCCATGCTGCGATTTAGTGAATTTAGAATGATCGAAAATTCCATCCAAGTATCTAAAATAGCATCAATCGATGTTTGTGAATTAAAGTAATATGCACTTTGTGGCAATCTAAGCTCGTCTGCTTCATCTAATTCAAACTCATTACCCGTTGTTGAGCCTGTAATTGAAAAGTTTTTGGCTGTTTCTAAAGTATCGATAATATGCATGTAATGCGCCCATGTTTCCGCCCAGTCTTCATAAGGGTGCATAGTAGCGTATTCACTGATAAAGGTTTCATGCCAGTTAGCTGGCGCGCCTTGCTTGTAATGAGTATCGAGCGCTTGCTGGTAATCTAATTCGTCATCACCAAAATATTGCTTACATAAAGCATGTTTTTTTGATGAATTTGCGATTAGTTGATCAAAATAATAATGACCAAGTTCATGGCGAAAATGACCAAGTAAAGTACGGTAACGCTCGCCCATTGCTATTTTAGCTTGAGAGCGTGCTACGTCGTCTGCCTCGGCTAGATTTATAGTGATATGGCCACAGTCGTGTCCTGTAAATACAACGTCTTGACCTATAATAGGGCTTACAAAGTGATCGCTTACGTTACGGTCTGCTATAAAATCGAAGCTTAATCCGCTCTCAGGTTCTTGAATCGTGGTATTTAAAGGGAGTGATAATGATTTTAATGTATACAAAGCGCGACGTTTTGCTGTCTCCATTTTTTTCCATAATGGAATATGTTCAACAATACTTAAATCGGGCACCGTTTCATTAAAGCGGCATGAAAAACACAGCACTTCGGCTTTATCGGCAACGGGTATAAATGTATCTAAATTAACCATACCATTACAAACGTGGTACTGAGCATTGTTATCACATTTTTTATAAAAAACGTCAGGCGCTTCTGCTTTGTAAAATAGACCCGATTGTTCATCAATTTCATAGGGTTCAACTTGGTCGAACTCATCATCTATACCAACGGTTCTGCCACAAGCCAAACAATGGCTGCTTTCAAAAAATAAAATAAGTTGTTCTGTGCAATTACATTTAAATGTTTTCATATGTTACCGAATAAAAAAGAGACCGTATAAACCACTTTTATTGAGCGTTATGCTATTGGAGGATAGTGGTTAAATCCTTTTTAAAAGTTCAGACTTTTTAATATTAAATTCATCATCACTCAACGCATTTGAATCGCGTAGTTGTGCTAACTTTTCAATAATTTGAAGTGTTTCGTCTACCGAGTATTGCCCCGTTGTATTATTAACAGGTGCTTCAATTTGGCTAGGCGTTAATAATGCAAAATTGGGCTGCGTTACTTGCTGTGTAAAGTCTTTTTGTGGTTCTGGAGTCGTTGGCGTTTGCCCTGAAATTAATGGCAGGGTATTTACATTAATTGTCCCCCACTGACTGTTAAATGTAAGGGAGGTATTATTGCCTTGCTGTTGGCTTACACCACCAATATTATGATCTAACGTGTCGTATACGCTCACTTGTCCATTTAATTCAACGGCTAAGCGATTAGGGAATATAGCGTAGCGAATATTATTTTGCGCACCACTGCTAAATGGGCTGCCTAGATTACCTGGCCACCACTGATTGCTGCCAGGCGATCCTGCAGGAATAACCGGAAATATTTGGTTATTGCTCAATATATTAGCAAGTTCGTTGCACAAGTTATCAACGGTTGATTTTAAACCGTTGTTAAACATGTCGCCAACCATTGTCATTCCGCCACGCATCCATTGACCAGAACCACCAAGTTCTGGGCAATTAAACTGTGCCATTGAGCAACCGCCGTTATTAACGCTAACTAACATGTGAATTACTGCATCGTGACTGAGGTTATAACGAGATGCTATACCATTAACTAAGTTTTCACCGACATCTGTTAGCTTTTGCATAAGAGAATATCCTATTAGGTAGATTGGGTTGATTTAAAAAATCTTAAATACGCTAGGGCGTGTTGTTTTTTGGGATTGAAATTTGTTCAATCTAGGGGCGATTTAATCGCGGCGCGAGGTTTGTAACCTAGTGGGCTAAGTAAAAACCGAGCAACAAAGAGTCAATCGTCCCTAGAAAGAACCCAGGGGCAGCGCATGTTTGGCATTTATGCTGCGTTATCGCCTATGTATGGGGAACAACCACACATCATAGACTCTGCCTTGCTTAAATACCAAACACACTGCTGCAAATTCAACCACCAAAGAACAATACGCCCTAGTGCTGCATTACCTTTAGCTTTGATGATAATGAAAAATTAACAGGTTAGTGAGGTGTGCTGGTTTTTCAAATTGGACGTGTTCTGTTTTGTTTGAAATTAAAACACACCACTGCAAAACTAATCTTTAAAGTAAGCATCTATGTATTAAAAGTTGCTTGTTTTATGTCATCGAGATTGTTAGTTTTACTGTAACGTAAGCGGTTAAAAATCGATCTAGTATAGCACCGTTACTTACTTTAACAGCAGCTTTATTGTGAACTATTTCTTACTATTTAATGATTATTTTTAATGATTTTTAAACTCTAAATAAATACTTTTAATTATAACCGTTTAGCGTTATAAATAACGGAGTAAGTATTTTTAAAAATTAACTTTATTTGTTTTATTTCAATATTTTAAATTAATTAGCTTTAATTGTAAGTTATTTTAAAGCACTATTTTGGTGCATTTTCTGCACCATTAAAAATCTAAAATTGATGGTTTAAATTACACTAAGTTTACTATTTATTAAATAGGTGTGTTTTTCCTATTAATTAGGTCAAAACCTTTATGCATAACGTTGCTTTGTGCAAGAGCCGCGAGTGGATGAACAGTACTACTTAAGCAAGTCTTTTGGTATAAAAATTGCACAAGTGAATTAGTCCAAATAATATTTTCAGCGTTATATTGTGGCCATACATTATTAAAGGGGAATTAATAGATGACAATTACAGTTGGGATTTCGCACCATACTCAGTATAAATACGACCGGTCAGTTAATATGGGGCCGCATATATTCCGATTACGTCCAGCGCCACATAGCCGTACAAAAATTAAAAGTTATTCTTTAAAAATAGTTCCAGAAGATCATTATATAAATTGGCAACAAGACCCTTTTGGTAATTACCAAGCGAGGGTGGTGTTTAACAAGCCAACTACCGAATTTAGTTTTACAGTTGATTTGGTCGCCGAACTAACGGTTATTAATCCTTTTGATTTCTTTTTAGAAGATTACGCCGAAAACTTCCCGTTTGTTTACGATGCTATTTCAAAGTCAGAACTCTCTCCTTATTTAAAAAAACGCAAAGCCAGTCCAAAATTTAAAGAGTTAATTAAATCTTTAAACCCTAAAGAGCCGCTTAGAAGCGTTGATTTTTTAGTCGCTGTTAATCAAGCTATTTATGAGTTAGTTGGTTATGGCATTCGTTTAGAACCTGGCGTACAAACACCGAACGAAACAATAAGTAAAAAAACAGGTTCGTGTCGTGATTCTGCTTGGTTGTTAGTACAATTGTTTCGTCATTTAGGGTTGGCATCTCGATTTGTATCGGGCTACCTAGTACAGCTAACCTCAGATCAAAAATCACTAGATGGCCCAAGCGGTCCAGAAGAAGACTTTACCGATTTGCATGCATGGACCGAGGTGTATATTCCGGGTGCAGGTTGGATAGGGCTTGATCCTACCTCGGGTTTATTTGCTGGTGAAGGTCATATTCCATTGGCGTGTACGCCAGAGCCAAGCTCGGCAGCGCCGGTAACAGGCGGCATAGACGACTGTAAATCTGAGTTTAGCTTTTATAATAAAGTAACGCGTGTACACGAAGACCCACGTGTTACTAAGCCGTATTCTGAGGCGCAGTGGGCGGCAATTAACCGCTTAGGTCAGCACGTTGACAATGTTTACAATGAAGAAAACATACATTTAACTATGGGTGGCGAGCCTACGTTTATTTCTATTGACGATATGGAACATCCTCAGTGGAATACTGATGCCGATGGTAAAGAAAAAAGAATATTAGCTCAAAATTTATTTGTAGAAATGAATAAAGTATACACAAAAGGTGGCTTTACTCATTACGGACAAGGTAAATGGTATCCGGGTGAGCCATTACCACGTTGGCAATACGCATGTTATTGGCGCAAAGATGGTGAGCCTTTATGGCAAGATGCTGCACTATTAGCCGATCCTAATAAAGATTACAAATTTGATCATACCGATACTAAAAAGTTTGCTGATAAACTGTGTGACTCACTTGGTCTTGAAACCAAGGCACTTACTACGGCTTATGAAGATATTTTATATCACATGTGGCAAGAAGCCTCATTACCTACCGAAATAAAGCCAGATCAACCAGAGCTTCTTCATGCAATGAGCCGAAAAGGCTTTTTAGCTAAAATGGATAAAGGCATAGAAAAGCCTGTTGGCTATGTTCTACCTTTAAAATGGAACGATAGTAAAAACTGTTGGCAGTCGTGTACGTGGGAGTTTAAACGGGGTCATTGTTTTTTATTACCGGGTGAATCACCACTTGGTTATCGCCTACCTTTAGACAGCCTTGAGTGGAGCGGCAATATTATTGACCGCGACCCGTTTGATATTCCAGAAAATTTTACCAAAGCTAAAAAGCTTAAAAAGGGCTTTATTGGTAAAGAAATGGTTAAAACTGCGCTTGTCATGGAAGTGAGAGAGGGGCGTTTATATATATTTATGCCACCAACAAGTCATTTTGAACATTACATGGGTTTAATAAGTAGTATAGAGAGTGTGGCTAAAGAACTTAAAATGCCGCTTGTTATTGAAGGCTATAGCCCACCTAAAGATAGCCGCGTAGAAAAATACGCTGTAACGCCAGATCCAGGTGTTATTGAAGTAAATATTCATCCTTCAACATCGTGGGATCAATTAGTCAGTCGAACCACAACGCTATATGGTTTAGCAAAAGAATGCCGATTAGGTACCGATAAGTTTATGGCAGATGGTCGCCATACTGGTACTGGTGGTGGTAACCACGTAACGCTTGGTGGCGAAACACCTGATCAAAGCCCATTTTTACGCAGACCTGATATTTTAAGAAGTTTTATTACCTATTGGCAGCATCATCCTGGTTTGTCGTATTTGTTTTCGGGGCTTTTTATTGGTCCTACAAGCCAAGCACCGCGAGTGGATGAAGCCCGTGATGAAGTTTTATACGAGCTAGAAATTGCTTTCTCACATATGCCCGAAGGTGAGGTGCCTGAGCCTTGGTTAGTTGATAGGTTACTGCGTAATTTATTGGTGGATTTAACGGGTAATACACACAGAGCAGAATTTTGTATAGATAAGCTCTATTCACCCGATTCAGCCACAGGTCGTTTAGGGATTGTAGAATTTAGAGGCTTTGAAATGCCTCCACATTCACAAATGAGTTTAGTGCAAATGCTACTGTTGCGTACTTTACTTGCTTGGTTTTGGAAAAAACCTTACCACAAGCCATTAATACGTTGGGGTACTGAGTTACACGATAAGTTTTTATTACCACAATATGTAGAAAACGATTTAGCTGAAGTAAGCCGCGATTTACAACAAGCAGGTTTTCAATTTCAGTTAAGTTGGTTAAATCCATTTTTTGAATTTAGGTTTCCGGTATGTGGCACGCGAGAACTTGATAACGTTACACTTGAGCTTAGAACCGCAATCGAGCCTTGGCATGTACTAGGCGAAGAGGCAAGTGCGTCGGGTACGGCGCGCTATGTAGATTCGTCATTAGAAAGAGTGCAAATAAAAGTACAAGGAGTAATGAGCGATCGCTATGTTGTAACGTGTAATGGTCGAAGAGTGCCGCTTAAACCGGTTAAAGGTAAAGCAAAAGATGAAATGGTCGCGGGTATACGATACAGAGCTTGGCAACCACCTACAGCGCTTCACCCAACTATTGGCGTACATGCACCATTAGTTTTTGATTTAATCGATACGTGGGAAGGACGTTCAGTTGGAGGCTTTGTATATCATGTGAGCCATGCTGGTGGGCGTAATCCTGAAACGCTACCGGTTAATGCATTTGAAGCAGAAGGGCGCAGAGTCGCAAGATTTTGGGAGCATGGGCATACACCATCTTTACTTGCATCAGCAGAACCAAGCTGGAGCCCATCGGCGGTTACGCATAGTTTTCAGTCGGCGCAAAGCGCAAGTGAATACGTGGTACCTGATGAAGAAAGTAGTAATCCTGATTATCCAAATACCTTGGATTTACGCAGGCAGCCTAACTTTAAATAATAATTGATAGTTGTGTCATTCCACTTTGAAATTATTTAAAGTGGAATGACTAAATATTTTTAAAGCATCATTATGAACACGGCTATTTACTATAAATTGGAGCACTTTCAGCTTGTATATTAACAATAACGCGATGCCGGAATTGCCTGAGTGGTTGTCTTTATACCTTGATAAATCACATGGACATGATGAACTAGCAAACCACAGTGGTTTAAACCCAGACCATTGGGATACTTTATTTAAGCGTTTAGCTAGCCTAACAGCAGATGATGTTAGTAGCCGCGCTACAGAAATTAGCCAATTACTACAAAATGGCAATATTAAAAATGAAAGTAATAAGCAATGGCACTTCGACCCGTTGCCTTTTATGTTATCAAAAGCTGATTGGACCTTGCTCGAAGAGGGAATAAAACAAAGAACCCTTCTATTAAATAAAATTCAGCAAGATATTTACGGTGACCAAACTCTATTAGTTGATGGCCATATTCCTGCAAAGCAGCTTTTTCAAGACCCTAATTACTTACGCGAAGGTTTTAGTTTACCTAGTAACGAATTAACACTTTTTTTTACAGCATTAGATGTTTACCGCACGCCAACAGGCGAATTTAAAGTATTAAGCGATCATTGCCAGTGCCCGCTGGGCTTAGGGCTATTAATTAAAAGCCGTATTATTGCAAGGCGTGTAATGGCTGAAGAATTTGCAGAATGTAATGTTCAGCAAATTAAAGAGTTTTTAAACCTATTCCAAGAGGGTATTAATGAATATACCCACTATATGGATGACCCACGCATTGTAATTCTCACCCAAGGAATTGATGACCCTAACTACAACGAGCATGCATTCCTATCTACCTACTTTGGCTACACATTAGTACAAAGCGCCGACTTAACCGTACGTGGTGGTGACGTTTGTTTAAAATCGTTACAAGGCTTGGGTAAAATTAATGTCATTTTACGCTGGGTTTCTGATCGTTGTATTGACTCTTTAGAGCAAACTGAATATTCACTTCATGGTATTCCGGGCTTATTACAATCGGTACGACAAGGGTCGGTTAAGGTTTTAAACCCGTTTGGTAGCGGTGTGCTCTCGTCACCTTCAATAAAGTGCAACTTAGAAAAGTTATCGCAGCAAATTTTAAAACAACCGCTGTTATTAGGTGAGCCAAATTATTTAAGTGTAAAAGAAGCGCAAGCCGTTGATTGGAATAACCTCGAACTACTATCTGCTATAGACCCTACACTCAAGTTAGATGGAGTGTTAGACGAGCAAGAAATAAAGCTACTTATTAGCAAAGAACCCGATAATTACTTTTTCCAAGAAAAACCTTCTTTTAGCAGTGCACCATTTTGGCATGACGGGCAATTAATCTCCAAGCCAGTGGTGTTTAGGTGTTATGCATTAACCACTGAAAATGGCGTAGAAGTACTTCCTTCAGCACTGTGTTTTTCGAACGAAAAAAGTAACAACCCAAGAGTATCTGGTTGGATCAAAGATACATGGATAAATACAGCCGATAGAGTTGATTTAGGCGAGCATAATCCACCGGTGCCAATTAGAAAAAGAATGGATGTAACGCTACTCGAAGGGGTTATTTCGAGCCGTACGGCTGAGCACCTTTTTTGGTTGGGCCGATACTTAGAACGCTGCGAAAACACCATACGTATATTGCGTATTTTTATAGACAAGTACACCGAATTTTCTGTTTACCCAGATTCAATACGAAAAAGTATAGTTGCACGGCTTTCTAATGCCATTAGGTCGCAATATATTGTTTATCCCTATATAGAACCTGATTTAAAACTAGATGGAATTGATGTAAATCTGTCTAAAGAAACTGCCTTTCAACTCCTTGCAGACGAGCAATGCGCTGGCAGTATTATTAATACATTAAAGTACATTGCTAATGCGTCGGTGCAAATTCAAGAATTACTATCTCATGATAGCCGCCGAATAATTGATGATATTAATGAGCAAATTAAAGTATTTAAAAATGTAAATATTAATATCCCAACGCGTGCAATGCAAAGCAGCCTAGATAGAGTTATAGGCTCAATTATGGCTTTTAATGGCTCGATTACAGATTGTATGCCAAATAGTAACGGCTGGTTTTTACTCGAAATGGGCAGAAGAGTAGAGCGGAGCTTACAAATAACATCACTAAGTGCGGCTTTATTAACCAAAGAGTTAGACGAGCCCGAAGAGCTTGGCTTACTTGAAGCAGTGCTAAGTTGCCAAGTTAGTTTAGTTACGCATAAGCGCCGATACAGAATGTATCAAACCATTGGTACAGGGCTTGAGTTATTACTTTTAGATGCTGAATACCCACGTTCTTTATTATTTCAGTTAGAGGAAATTAATAAGTTGTGTAAGCATTTACCCACAAAACGCAGACAAGGCGTAATTGCGGCACACGAAAAAGCAATTTTACTGTCTAAAACAAGTTGCTATGTAACTGAGAAAGATTACCTACAAAAAAGTGAAAATGGGCAACGTAACCAGTTAATCGAATTTAACCATAATACGCGTATGAACTTAGATACATTTTGTGATGTATTATTACTACAGTATTTTTCTCAT
The DNA here is from genome assembly GCF_000497995.1 of Pseudoalteromonas sp. TB25. Taxonomy (NCBI): domain Bacteria; kingdom Pseudomonadati; phylum Pseudomonadota; class Gammaproteobacteria; order Alteromonadales; family Pseudoalteromonadaceae; genus Pseudoalteromonas; species Pseudoalteromonas sp. TB25. The sequence goes on along the minus strand of NZ_AUTI01000323.1, from coordinate 2,501 downwards.
ACCCAAACGGCAAATAAATTGAACTGGACTAATATTGAGCAAGCTCAATCGTGAAATATAAAATAAAGCACTCGACTACATACAACTATTCAGACTTTGTTAGTTTGTGTCAAAACCAAGCGCGATTAACGCCAAAAACGAATCGCGGGCAAATATGCCACAGTAGTCGTGTAGAAATTGAACCTACACCGACTTACTTACAAACATTTACTGATTATTTTAATAATCAGGTAACAGCGTTTGAAATAGCAATACAGCATAAAAAACTTAAAGTAACGATGATCAGCGAGGTAGAACTGTTAGTCGGCGCTAATAGCAATTTAGAGAGTGTTGATATTGCTTGGCGAAAAGTACGTGATTTATTGGTTAAACCAAATACGGCGGAATTATTAAAAACGTCTGAATTTGTACTACCTTCACAGCTTATTCCAATAGATAAAGGAATTAAGGAATACGCATTAATTTCGTTTGATGCACACAAAAATATAATTTCTGCATGCAAAGATTTAATGGCACGGATTTTTCATGAATTTCATTATGATCCTGGTTTTACAACAATTAGTACGCCTTTGAGCACTGTTTTTGCACAAAAAAGGGGCGTTTGCCAAGACTTTGCACACTTTGCGCTTGCATGCTTACGCAGCGTGGGGTTAGCAGGTCGATACGTAAGTGGGTACATAGAAACCATGCCGCCAGAAGGCGAAGAAAAGCTAGAAGGTGCAGATGCAACTCATGCATGGTTTGCGGTATTTGTGCCAAACTTTGGTTGGGTTGATTTTGATCCAACAAATAATGTTTTACCACGCGATCAGCATATTACTCTAGCCGTAGGGCGAGACTTTTCTGACGTAACTCCTTTAAAAGGAGTGGTATTTGGTGGCGGTAGTCAATTGCTTGATGTAGCGGTTGATATGATTCGAATGGAATAGCAGTTTAACTACGTCATATATGATGATGGATAAGGTGAAAGAGTGTATGAAAATTGATTGGAAAGCGTACCAAACAAAAGGTTTCTTTGATGAATTAATTGATGCACAAGGAAACGTTAGATCGCATGGAACACAATTAGCACAATTTTTTGCTAATTTATCAGCAGAAGAATTAGTAAAAGCCAGAGCGGTTGCTGATTTAGCAATTAAAGAAATGGGTATTACTTTCACGGTTTACAACGAAGGTAATATGATTGATAGAGCCTGGCCGTTTGATATTATACCGCGTACCATTGGCAAAAAAGAATGGCAAAGCGTAGAGGTTGGTTTAAAGCAACGTGTTGAAGCGCTTAACCTTTTTATAGATGATTTATACCACGACCAAAAAATAATAAAAGATGGTGTTTTTCCAAAAGGGTTACTAGAAAAATCAGTTAACTTTCGCCAGCAATGTGTGGGAATAAATCCGCCAAATAAAATATGGGCGCATATCTGTGGCTCAGATTTAGTACGCGATGGTAGCGGTACAATGTATGTGCTTGAGGATAACCTGCGTGTTCCTTCAGGTGTATCTTATATGCTTGAAAATCGCTCTGTAATGAAGCGTGTATTCCCTGAATTATTTGAGCAAGTGTCTATTTTACCTGTTGATGATTACCCCTCACAATTATTTGATATGCTAGCGGCAATGTCGGCTCGTCCACAAGATAAACCAGAAGTTGTGGTACTTACGCCTGGGGTATTTAACTCAGCTTACTTTGAACATTGTTATCTTGCCCAAGAAATGGGTTGCGAACTGGTAGAAGGACGGGACTTAGTTGTTGAAAAAGATGATTGTGTATACATGAGAACAATCACAGGGCTACAACGAGTTGATGTTATTTATCGTCGTATTGATGATTTATTTTTAGACCCAGAAGCCTTTTTACCAGAATCACAACTGGGCGTTCCTGGTTTAATGCGTGCTTGGTCTAAAGGCAACGTTGCTTTGGTTAATGCACCAGGTGCAGGTGTTGCTGATGACAAAGTAGTTTACGCCTATGTACCTGAGATGATTAAGTACTACTTAGGTGAAGAAGCTAAACTTGCAAATGTCCCAACGTTCAAATGTTTAGATCCGAAAGAATGCGACCATGTGATTAAAAATATCGATAAGCTTGTTGTTAAACCTGCAAATGAATCTGGCGGATATGGATTATTAATTGGTCCTAAATCGACGAAAAAAGAACAAGAAGCGTGTATTGCTCAAATTAAAGCGGACCCACGAAATTGGGTAGCTCAACCAACATTAGATTTATCAACAGTACCAACATTTGATGGTAATAAACCAGATGGGCGACATACCGATTTAAGACCGTTTATTTTATCATCAGGTAAAGATACGCAAGTTACCACTGGTGGATTAACGCGTGTTGCTATGGTTAAAGGCTCTTTGGTGGTTAATTCATCACAAGGTGGTGGCAGTAAAGATACTTGGATTGTTGACGAAGAGGCTAAATAATATGTTATCAAGAGTAGGCGAAACTTTATATTGGGTATCTCGATACATTGAGCGCGCGGAAAATGTGGCTC
>NZ_AUTI01000322.1:0-1769 GCF_000497995.1 Pseudoalteromonas sp. TB25 | reverse complement strand
CCGCTGATTTTTTATCATCAACGGGTGCAGTCTCGGCCGATTCATCTGTTTGCGATTTTTGCTCTTTATATTTACGCGCTTGTTCTTTACGTAGTGCGCGCTCTTTTGCTACTTCGCTGTTGTCTGGCTCTAGTTCTTCGCCTTCTTGCTTTTTAGCTTTAGCGCGTGCAATAGCGGCAGNAGCAACAGCTGATTTTTCATCGCCGTTATCTGATTTATTTTTAACACGGGCTAGTGCCTCAGCTACTTTTTGCTTTTCGTCAGCAGACTTAGCAGCAGGTTTGCGTTTATGGCGGTTTTGGCGTTCTTCTTGCTCACGCTCTAAACGTTCTTTTCGGGCATCAAAACGCTCTTTTGCTCTGTCGGCTTTAATTTTGTCAGCTTGTTGTTCTTTAATTTCAACTTTGGCTATACGGTAGTACTGTACAAGAGGGATTTCGCTTGGGCACACGTATGCACAAGCACCACATTCAATACAATCAAATAAATTGTGCTCTTGTAGTTTGTCGTACTCTTTTGATTTAGCAAACCACTGCAATTGTTGTGGCAATAAAGAAGCAGGGCAGGCATCGGCACAGGCGCTACAACGTATACAGGCTTTTTCAGGGCCGGGTTCCGCTAGCTCTTTATGATCAGGCGCTAAAATACAGTTAGTGGTTTTAACTATGCCAATACGTACTGTGGGTAGCGTAAAGCCCATCATTGGGCCGCCCATCACAACACTTTGCTGAGGTACAGGCGAGAAACCTTGGCAATCAAGTAAATGCTTTATTTCAGTACCAAGTAGTGCCCATACATTTCCAGGTTTATGAATAGTGTTACCTGTTACTGTAACTATACGCTCAATTAGCGGTTTGCCTTCATAAACGGCCTGCTGTACGGCAAACAAAGTACCCGTGTTGTGCACTAAAATACCAATATCGGCAGGAATACCAATGCTAGGAACTTCACGGTTAGTAAGTAATTTAATTAATTGCTTTTCACCGCCAGATGGATAAATAGTTGGCACCGTTTGAATAATAATTTTTGAGTTATGCTCAGCTGCTTGCTTCATTGCTGCAATAGCTTCAGGCTTGTTATCTTCTATACCCACAATGCACAGTGTTGGGTTTAAAAGTTGCTGCATTATTTCAATGCCTTGGATAACTTCTTTAGCGTGTTCGCGCATTAAAACGTCATCGGCAGTAATATAAGGTTCGCACTCAACAGCATTTACAATCAAAAATTCGATAGGTTGCTTGGTATCTGCTTTTACATAAGTAGGAAAACCAGCACCACCCATACCGCTAATACCGGCTTGGTGAATAATATTTATAAGCTCATCATGGCTAAGCTCAGCAGGATTTTTATTTTTATTTAGAGCTACCCATTCGTCTTTGCCGTCTGGTTCAATAATAACACTTAGTTCAGGCAGGGCCGATGGATGTGCTGATGGCATAGGTGCAATATCAGTAACCACACCAGAGCTTGGCGCATGCACAGGTACCGACCAGTTAGCAGCAGGCTCTGTTAGTGGTTGGCCTTTTAAGACGTGTTGGCCTTTTTCTACAAGTAACTTACCGTTTGCGCCTATGTGTTGCTTAAGCGCAACAATGAGTTTATCGGGCAAAGGTAGGCGAGTGATACTCGCACTATTAGAGAGTGATTTTTGTTGTGGTGGGTGTATGCCGCCAGGAAATGCCCACACGGTGCCTTTTTTTATTTGTTCAAGTAACTTGTCCACTCAAACCTCTAATCTATTTGTGTAACAGGAATAGCGTCTAGCTGCC
>NZ_AUTI01000321.1:0-36780 GCF_000497995.1 Pseudoalteromonas sp. TB25 | reverse complement strand
CCTGCCAATACAGGTGACTATATTTTTTGGCGCATTTGCAGCTATTACATCGCTATTGTTCGCTTTAGCCAGCTCTACCAACGCACGGTAATCACTTTTGTAATTAGGCCACGCTTGGGTGTTATCAATTAAATATTGCTCACCAATTTCACTCTTAACATACTGGTTTAAAATAGGCTGATCCGCGCGGCTAAATTGTTCAAGCGACAGTGCTGTGCGTTTATTACTTTTGCTTAATTGCTCAAATAACTCCGCCTGAAATAAATGCACACCCGGGTGCGTATGCCATTCACCCACTAAAACCACATCGGCATTTAATAGCTTGGGCTCTAATAATACAGAGCTAACAGGCTTTGCTTGTGCATTATAAAGCGCAGTGTAATAAAGCGATGAGCTTTTATCAGGCGGCACAGTTGTTGTGCTACAACCACTCAAACCCGTAACTAACGCCAGAGTTAACATAGACTTTTTCATACACACCTTTCAAAACCTTTTAATGCAAATAATTATCAATATCATATACTTGTAATACCTATTAAGCCAGCCAAACTGCTGCTTACTTACATAATCAAGGAAATGAGCGAAATGCGCATTTATATGCCTTAACTTTGCTTATAGATATTAAATAGCTTTTGATAGCAATATCTTAGGTAATTTGTTAAAACTGTGTAAAGTATAAAATGAGCGTGACATCGGCAGAAGTATGCTCGATTCGAGGCCTATAAAATCGTTCGATGTTAAATGGAGTTCTAAGAAGCATCCAATTTTTAGTGAAAACATGGAAGATGGTTTTAGCCTATTCTTACTAAAATTTTCAGAATCAAGAAGCTGTCTCTTATTTGGTACCTCAGCTCTTTTGTTATTTATATTTGCAAGTCAAAACACCAGTTTTATGAGTTTTCTTAATGAACACTGGTTTGGTAACATTCTTCAGATTTTATGTGTAATTGGAGCTTTATTAAGTTGGTTTTCAGCACAAGCACATTCATATAAAAATGGACACTTTAAACTAGTAGCTTCCATATTCTTACTTTGGCCCATTATCTATATATAATTGTTTTATATACATTTAACTGAAAAAACCTAACGTAAATATCAAATGAAATTATAGTTGGCTGTTTTTTGTTCCTAAAACCATTTTAGTCAACTATATTATTCCGCTTATGTAAGCGCTAGGCCCTGGAGAAGGTTTTATAGATGGAACCAAATTATTCAGAATATTCTATTACTGAATTGCAAGAAGCTATCACGTCTATTGATAGGGCTTTGTACCCTGAACGCTTTGAGCTATTAAAAGCCGAACTATTAAATAGAGAAGAGGAAGAGCATGATGCTTCTCAATTAGTAAGTCTTTCATCAAAGGACTTACTTATTAAGCTCAGCAATGCATTTTTTGTAATTCCGTTGATGATCTATATAGGAATAGATGCACTTAATAGCGGTGAAATACTCCTTAAAGGAGGAGCTATATCAAAAAATGAAAACTTTATATTATTTACATTAAGCGTAATATTTTGTTTTTTAATCTCAGCGGTACTGACATATAGCCTGTTTATGGATAAGAGAAAAAGTTCCTGACATATGTGTTATGTCGTTCATAAATTCACTAGGACACAGTTCGATTGGTAGTGCTTTTCTGGAGGTTGATAATATTTTCAACTCAGGGCAAAACATGCTGCACAAGCTAAGCAAAAACAAGTTATAGAGAATAAGAAGACGGTGAAGTGTATTTAAAAACTCTTTAACTGAAACAAAAAGGCCGCAGTAATAAATACTGCGGCCTTTGTTTTTAGCTAAGCGCTTTAAACTAGGTACGTTTAGTAAGCGCCTGCGCTATATATAAGCTCGTAGCTGTGGCTGTAAATCTCAAGGATGTTACCAAACGGGTCTTCCATGTAGATCATGCGGTACGGCTTTTCACCCGGGTAGTAATAACGAGGGGCTTCCATACGTTTTTTACCGCCAGCTTCTACAATACGCTCGGCTAAACCTTCTACATCAGGGTCTTGAACACAAAAATGAAAGATGCCTGTTTTCCAGTATTCAAAATTGTCTTTTGGGTTTTCTTGGTTTTTAAATTCGAAAATTTCGACACCAATACGATCCCCTGTAGATAGGTGCGCTATTTTGAATTTTTCCCACTTTTCGCCAAATACTTCTGTACACATTTCGCCAATTGGGCTTTTGTCTTCGGTAATTAAAGTCGGTTCCATTATTGTGTACCAACCCATAACCTTAGTGTAAAACTCGACTGCTTTTTCAACGTCGGGAACCGAAATACCAATGTGCGAAAAACTACGTGGATATGTATGACTCATAATGCTTCCTCTTTAACTTGTGACTTATCTTGTGGCTAGTTGATGGAGTTAGTTTACGAATCGACCAACATTAAGTAAAATTATCATTAGTCATCGTTTTGAGTACGTTTTGTAATGATAAATCCAACATGGTTAAATACGTTTTGTACTTTGGTTGAGGTAAATCATTTTACCCAAACCGCCGAGCGTCTTTTTATGACCCAATCGGGCGTAAGTCAGCACATTAAAAAGCTAGAGCAGCAAGTAAACTGCGCGCTATTAGAGCGCCACGGCAAACAATTTACCCTTACCGTACATGGGCAAAACTTGTATCAACAAGGCAGCTTGTTATTAAAGGAATGGCAATTTTTAGAACAACAATTAAAAGATGATTCGCCTTACAGCGGCTTGGTAAAAATACAATCGCCTGGTAGTTGTGGGCTACAATTTTATAGCCAATTATTAGCGCTGCAGGCAAAGCATACCGAGCTTAATATTGATTATCGCTTTGCACCCAATACAAGTGTAGAGCAAGCTGTGGCAAACCACAGTGCCGACATAGGTTTTTTAACTCAAGCTCCGACGCTTAGCGAAGTTACCAGCCACAAAATTGGTAAAGAAGCCTTATTACTTGTCACCCCCGCACATATTAAAAACCCAACGTGGGAGGTTTTATGTGAGCTTGGCTTTATTGGCCACCCCGATGCAAAACACCACGCACAGCTATTACTGAGCGAAAACTACAGTGAGTTTGAACATATTGATCAAATTAAACGCACGGGGTTTTCTAACCAGATAAGTTTAATACTGGAGCCGGTAAGTTTAGGGCTAGGTTTTACGGTTTTACCTGCGCATGCCGTTAGCGCATTTAATAAACCTGCGCTTATTAAAACGCACCATTTAGCTAATCCAATTAGCGAGAGTATTTATGTGTGCCATCACCGAAATAGGCCAATGGCAAAGCGTATGAATACAGTAATTGAGCTAATAAAGGCGGGAGTAAATAGTTAAAACGTAAACCCCCTTTACACCCACGGCACTTAATACCATAAGCAAAAGGGGGAATAGAAAATTAATTAACGCTTTCTAATTTTGCTTTTAAATCAAGTAAGTCGGTTGCGATAGTATTTGGCTGTATTTCCCACGGATCGAAAATAGATTCTTTAGATCGTTGAATCCACGCCGCGCGCATACCATGCGATATGGCACCGGTTACATCAAACGGATTACTTGATACAAGCCACGTGTTTGCGCCTGTTGAATTAGTTTCGCGTAAAAAGTGGCTATAAACCCCTGGGTTTGGTTTAAAGGTTTTAACGTCGTCGGCACTTACTACCCCTTCAAAAAGCTCACTAATGCCAGCGGTTTCTAATAAGGTATGAACTGCGTCGGCAGCGCCGTTTGAAAATGCAAACAAACGGTAATCCTTCGCTTTTAATTGCTCAAGGCCTGCTTTTACATCATCGAACGCAGGAAGCGTTTTATAAAGCTCTAGCAGTTGCCCCTTTTGATCTTCACTTAGCTCGGTTTTGTGCGCTAAGCAGGCGTAATCGAGTGCGTGTTTTGTACATAGCGAGAAAGGAATATAATTTTGCATTAATCCACGTCTAAATGAATACTCTAATTGCTTTTCGCGCCATGTATTTGAAAATGCTTGGGCGTTATCGCCAATCATGTCGTCGAGTAAGGACAGTACGCCGTGAGTGTTTATTAGCGTACCGTATACGTCAAATGCAAGTGTAGTTGCCATGTTTGCTCCGCAATAAAATAAATTAAGTTGGTTTAGAGTACTTGCTTACAGCTTAACTTACTTTGAACGAACGCTCAATTTAATAAAACTTATACGCATCAAGCGCTAAAATATCCATTTCTATACCTTCATGTATTTTTTCGGCTTTACCGTCACTACTTCCAAGCGCTGCAAAAAGAGGTAAAAAGTGCTCCTGGGTAGGGTGATTAAATAAAGCATGAGGTGCTTCATTTAAATAGTTAAGTAACGCTTGGGTGTTTTGCGCTATTAATTTTTGCTCAACCCAATGGGTAAACTCATTAACCATTTGAACACGATTAGGTGTAGCAGGGTTTTTAAATATTTCACGTAGATTGTGACTAATCCCGCCGGAGCCAATAATTAATACGTTATCGTAACGCAGTGGTGCAAGTAACTGCCCGTATTTATACATAGCCTGAGCGCCCAAACGCGTGTTAATAGACACCTGAACAATGGGAATATTAGCTGCTGGGTACATTAAGCGCAGCGGGATCCACACACCATGATCCCACCCTTGATCTGCATTTTGCACCGTTTTAATACCCGCTTTGTAAAAGTACTCACTAATAGTATTAGCAAGCTTAGGGTCTCCTAGTGCTGGGTATTGAATTTCATACAGGGGCTTGGGGAAGTTATAAAAGTCGTGAATAGTATGCGGCGCATCTCCGGATGTAATAACTATATCGTGCGCTTCATCAAAGTGGGCAGAAAACACCACAATAGCTCGTGGTTTACTAAGCGTTTGACCTAATGATGCAAAAAAATCTGACGTAGCCGATTGCTGTACAGCCATCATTGGCGAGCCGTGAGATATAAATAAAGCAGGCTGAGTCATACTAAAACCTTAAACAAATAGACGTGTTATAAACACTATATAAGTTTCTAATTTGACGATAAATATGATACTTATTTATACATTATCAACAAAGTATTGTTAAATATGGATAAGCTCACCACCATGAAGACCTTTTTAGCCGTTGTGCAAGAAGGATCATTTTCAAAAGCGGCCGATAAGCTCGATATTTCCCCGCAGTTAGTCAGCAAATATATTTCTGCGCTGGAAGATAATCTACGCGCGCGTTTATTACACCGTACAACGCGAAAAGTAAGTGTTACAGAAGCTGGAAATCAATATTATCAGCGTTGTCAGCAGGTGATTATTGATATTGAAGACATGGAAAACTCACTAAATAACTTAAGCGAGAATGTCTCGGGTGTGCTTAGTATTAGTGCACCTATGTCGTTTGGTACTAAGCATTTAGCAGGTTTGCTGGTTGATTTTCAAAAGCAGTATCCAAATTTAAAGTTAGATTTACGGCTCACCGACCAATATGTAGATATAGTAGAGCAGGGTATTGATATTGCTCTACGCATTGGCGTATTAAAAAACTCAACGTTGATAGCTAAAAAAATTGCGCCTATACACCTAGCGGTGTTTGCATCACCCGACTATTTAGAATGCCATGGCACGCCACAAACGCTTTTAGATTTACAGTCACATAATTATTTACGCTATTCCCACAGCGAACCCACAAAGCGATTATTTGGGGTTAATGAGTTAAAAAGCGAGCTAAAGCTTGAAAGTAACTTTGTGGCTAACAATGGTGATTTGCTACTAAATACAGCCATTGCGGGTGGTGGTATTGCTATGCAGCCAACATTTATAGCAGGGGAAGCACTGGCTCAAGGTAAAGTAGTGCGCATTTTAAATGACTACGAACCCGAGCCAATGGGGCTTTACATGGTGTATGCAAACAGACAGTTTTTACCCAGTAAAGTACGTGCGTTTGTTGATTTTGCAAGTGGCTATTATGGCGATACACCTTACTGGGATTTAGGACAGTGATATATCGATAAGTAATCAATTAACGTTATTTGTAGATGTAGTGCAACAAGGCTCATTTGCCAAAGCCGCAGCACTGCATGATATGGATAATTCGTCACTATCTAAGCAAATTAAAAAAGGGACAAAACACCCAATTATTATGGAAGTAAAAATCCATAATAAAATAGGAATATAATTAAAATACAGATTCATATTACTGTGAGCGCGTTAAATTAATAATGCCCATTTTACTGTAATGGGGGTTTACAGTAATTTTTTGCGTTATACATTTAGCTCTTTTAATTTATTCCAGACGCTCTCGCCGCCAGGGTGAAGCGCTGCATGGTACCGATACGCATAATATGTAATAGGTACGCAATGATGCTTTTGGCCAACCACAACTAAACTTTTCTCTTTTAGCTCTTTAGTAATGACATAGTTTGGTAACCAAGCAATGCCATTACCCTCTAAAGCCTGTATTTTTAAAAGCTCTGTCATCGACGATACAAATACTTTTTTAAGTTTAGAGCCCGATATTATCGGCTCTAACTGCCTACCCATATAAGAATCTAAACTGTAAGCTAAGTGAGGTACAAACCCATCACTTTCTAAATTGTATATTGCCTTACCGTTTGTATTGCAGGCACTCACTGGCAATAACTCTGCACTGCCTATTTTTTGATGACTAAACGGAGGTAACTTTAATCGTTCGTTATCAAAAGCAATAAGTAGGTCACATGCGCCATGTTCGAGCGTAGCGGTGGCTTTATCAACATCAATGGCTTCTATATTGAGGACTACTTTGCGATCACTTTTACTATGAAAGTTCGACAGCTTTAGCGCTAAAAACGTAGCTAATGAGTGCGCTGCAGCAACCTTTACTGAGTGAGTTTCTTCAGAGGAGAGTTCTTCTAACATACTCACTGAGTTATTCATTTGGTTTATTAGATTACGCGCTGTTATATGAAATATTTTACCGCTTGAGGTAAGTGTAATTGGTAAGTTCTCTCTATCTATTAGCTCTGCACCTACGGCTTCTTCTAATGCTTTAATTCGTCGACTAAAAGCAGGTTGCGTTATATGCCTAAGCCTTGCGGCCTGCGAAAAGCTTTTTGTATTAGATAAGGCCAAAAAATCTTCTAACCATTTACTCTCTATATTCATAATACTCACTCAAGATATGCAATTTAAGCATGGCCAGTAAAATAATAGCATTATTCAAAACAAAAAAAACACGATAAATTTAACCCATACAGTAACAACTTATCGGAATATAACAATGCTTAGAACACTAGGAATATTGGGAGGAATGGGGCCTTTGGCTACCGCCTCATTTATGAATCAAGTAATTGCGTTATCACCTGCTAAGAATGATCAAGAGCACATACCTATGTTTATAAGGAATATCCCGCAAATTCCTGACAGAACAAATTTTTTAATGGGTATTGAAGATGAAAATCCATTTTTTGAGCTTAAAAAGGGTTTTAACCAACTTACTAGCTTAGGTGTAAGTTGCATTGTTATACCGTGTAATACCGCGCATTATTGGTACAACGCACTAACGCAAAATGCTGATGTGCATACCATTAGTATTGTACAAAGCGTTATTAAGCGCGCAAAGGCAACGGGCAAACGTAAGATAGGGATATTAGCAACCACAGCCACGCTCAATATGCGGATATATCAGACGGCATTTAGTAAGCACAATATTAAATTTATTGAGCCTAACGAGCAGCAGCAAACATTTATAATGCAAGGTATAACGGCGGTTAAGTCAGGAGATTTAACCTCAGGACATAATCTTTTAAAACAAAGTTATGAGCTAATGCTAGCCCACGGTGCCGATACAGTACTATTTGGTTGCACCGAAATACCGCTAGTTTTAAATGAACAAGTATTTAATTCACCCGATACATGTTTAGATACCATCGCGATTTTAGCGCAAGAGTGTGTTAATTGGGCTTATACAAGCACTCAACAATCAACCCTCTCAAGTGTGGCTTAATTAAACATTAGTTATAAATAGGTGTGCTTACACTGGTGCATTTAAGTAGCACACCTAAATAGCCAACTTACACTGGCGCGTTTTGTTCAATCAAGTTTTTAGCTTTTAACTCACTCCAAAACGCATCCGGAATAGTAACCTTCATTGAGGCTACATTAGCTTTAATTTGCTCCTCCGTGCGTGCCCCAGGAATAATTGAGGATACCGTTGAAGGCGCCTCTGCAAACTGCAGTGCAGCTGTTTTAATATCAATCCCATGTTTAGATGCAATGTCGCTTATTGCATTAAACTTTTGCTGCATAGGCCCTGGAATTTTAGGCGAGTAATTAAAGCGGTTACGACCGGCTAAAAAACCACCATTAAGCGGCGCACCAATGACTGCTGAAATACCTCGTTTATCAAGCATAGGAAAGGTTTTATCAAGTGCCTGCTTGTGATCTAAAATTGAATACTGCAGCGCTAGTAAGCAAATATCTGGGTCTGACATATCAAGCGCTTTATAAACAGCATGAGGTGTATTTACTCCAAAACCCCAGCCTTTAATTATTCCTTCATCACGCATTTTAGTCAGCTCAGGAATAGCACCTTTAGCCGCTTGATCAAAATACTTAAGCCAGTCATCTCCCATATCGCTGTTTTGTGGTGATAAATCGTGAATATAGACAATATCGAGTGAGGCGACACCAATACGATGCAAAGTATCTTCTATTGAACGGCGCGTGCCTGAGGCTGAATAATCATACTTATAATGAAACGGTGAGTGATCAGCCCAATGCCAACTATTTTCTAAAGGCTCTGCTGAAGGGGTAAGAAGGCGACCTACTTTTGAGGATAAAACATAATCTTCACGCTTTTTGTTTCGAAGTAAATCACCGAAGCGCCTTTCGCTTAAACTCAAACCGTAAAAAGGTGATGTATCAAAATGACGAATACCAGAATCCCATGCTGCATTTAGCATTGTTAAAATTTCTGTATCGCTTGATATAGTATTAAAGCCATTCCCGGCGGCAAGGCCGCCCAAGCCCATTCTTGATTCCGGCCGGTAATGCTTAGCGTTAGTAACATCGTTTGTGGGTAGAGCAGCGCTTTTATCTATTGAGCCTTTAGTTTGCATAACACTGCCGTTAGACATTTTTACCTTTAGTTGCTCAGCCAAAGCTGAAGCACTAAAAATAGAGCCTAAACTTAAAGCAGCCCCTGCTTTAATAAAATTTCTGCGAGATACCATGTGACTATTCTCCTTGAGTAGGTTAAATATCTACGCTATAAGCTAGTATAAACAACAACCAAACTCAAGCAAGAAAAAGACAATAAAAACCAATACTATCAATAAGATAGTTAAATTAACAAACACTGAACAGACGTTTGAATTTACATTTAAAACTGATTATTTTCTTTACTCGTATAGTCCTTTTAAATGCACAAAACAGTGCTCTTTAATAGCTTGATAAAAAAGCATACTTCCAAATTGGTGCACGCTTTAATACTCATTTATGCAACATAAAATGGTTAAATTTATTAAATGTGTACAAATTAGTAGACAAAACCGTAATAAATTTAAGATGCACAAATAATCTCACTAGCAAAGCGATTGCAGCAACACTTAGCTAATTTAACCGAGCGTAGTTGAAATAATTAGGGTAAATATTACTGAAGCGTTTATTTTTGAAGGTTTGCCTTGCAATACACGGCGTATTTTACTCTTTCACAATGCTATTGCTAGCAAGCTCTGTGAGTTTTATCTTGCCAAGTAACAATGTGCAGGGCAGCAAATTGCAACTAAATTCAACGTAGTTAGCGCTGAAAATAGCTGCTTAAATAGATCAATTATTCAAGTTCAGGTTACTTGAGCTTTTTAATACCAATTAACACACAGATGGCACCGCCAATAATACCCGCCCATGCTTCTATTGGTGTGTCGCCACTAAATGCACGGCTAAGCTGCGAAGCCGCCGCATCATACACGTCGTATCCCCACATAATTAAAGCGATACCTATAACGATTAAAACAATTCCTACAATCTTATTATTCATAAATACCCTTAAGGTTTAACTTACATAAACTAAATAAAAAATAAATCAGGGTTAATCTAATTCTAATTGAGCACGTTCTACGCTCTCACTAGGTAACTCTTTTTGTACCGATACACCAAGCTCTTTAAACTCTGATGCTTGTTTAATTAAATTACCTTTACCACGGTATAGCTGCGAAAATGCTTTATCATAACTTTCTTTCGCTTTATCAAGCTGCTTACCTACGCCTTCCATACTCAATAAAAAACCATTGAGCTTGTTATAAAAACGCTCCGCTCGACTTGCCAGCTCTTTTGAGTATTTGGTTTGCTCTTCAAAACGCCAAAGCTGTTTAACAATATTAAGGCTAGTAAGCAGGGTAGTGGGTGTAGCTACCAGTATATTTTTTTCTATTGCTTGTTGGTAAATATCGCTTTGATATTTGAGTGCTTCTACAAAAGCTGATTCTATTGGTACAAACATAACAACTACTTCTGGCGAGTTAATACCTGGTAAGCGGTCGTACGATTTACTCGCAAGTTCATTAATACGCGCTGTAACGGCGTTTACATGCTCTTTAATTGCTTGATTAGCATCTAGATCATTTTCAGCGTTCACGTAGCGTGTATAGGCATTTAATGAAGTTTTAGCATCAATAACTAAGTGGCGACCCTGTGGTAAGTACACAACTACATCAGGGCGCAAGCGGCCATCTTCAGTGTTAAACGACACTTCGCGCTTATAATCAACGCCTGCACGTAAGCCAGCACTATCTAATACGTTTTCGAGCATAAGCTCGCCCCAATTACCTTGGGTTTTCTTTTGCCCTTGTAGGGCGTTACTGAGCTTGTCGGCTTGATCTGTTATAGCTTGGCTTTTAGCTTGCAAATGCAGTAGCTCGGTTTTAAGTGCAGTCCGTTGTTTTATGTCTTCAACGTGCATTGATTCCATTTTTTCTCTAAAGCCTTTTAGCTCGCCTTGAACTGGTTTTAATAATTGCTCAATGCTTTCTTGATTTAAGGTTTTAAAGCTTTGTGATTTTTCTTCTAAAATTTTATTGGCTAGGTTTTCAAACTCTTTTTTGAGCGTATTTTTACTTTGCTCAATTTGCGCGAGTTGCTCGCTAAAGTTTTGCTGTTTTTGCTCAAGGGTAGTGCGCATATTATTATATTCAACATCGCGCTGATTGTATTGTTCACGAAGCGCTGCCAGCTCGCCTTCGGCTTTACGCCAAAAGTGATTGTATTGAATGCTTTGTTTTTCTTGTTCGCTAAAACGCGTTTTAAAATGCTGCGCTTCATCGCGCTGCTCTTGGTGAGTATGTTCTAGCAGTTCATGATCTTCTAGCAAGGCGCTGTATTGCAGCTCTTTATTATCAAATTGGTTTTGTAACAGGGAAAGCTGTTGCTGCTGTTCGCTTATTTGTAGATGTAGCTTTTTGCGAAGCCGTGTTGATACAGCGCCGTAAAATAGGGCGCCTAAAGCAACACCAGCACCAGCGCTTAGCCAATCAATATTAGTGAGTACTTGAGTGAGCATAAAATAAACTTATAAAATTTAGAGACATGCCATCATAACCAATAACCAACAACAGAAGTAGGGGAGTTAAGAAATTACAGACATAAAAAAACCAGCTTAAAATAAGCTGGTCAAATATTACTAAGTTAAGTAATCAAAGGGATAATCAACATGTGCCCGAGCAAGCTGCAACTTAAATACATAATCACCAAAATAACTAATATTATTGGGTGAGGCTATATAACAACAGGCATTAGAGTAGACCGGATAACAAAATAATTAATTCAAATTAATTTGCGGAAGATCATTTATTTTTATTCGGGTTGATTTAAACAAATCAAATTATGGGCATAAAAAAAGCCAGTTCAAAATGAACTGGCTCAATCATTACTAAAATTAGTAACTAAATAGGGGGAATCAACATGAAAACTTGTATTAACTGCAATTAATCAACAAGCATAATAGTAGACGCGTCTTTTTTAATTAAGTTCAAAAAAAATAAAAAACTTTTAAAATAAGTGCTGAACGCTAGATTTTAGACATAAAAAAAGCCAACTCAAAATGGGCTGGCTCAATCATTACTAAAATTAGTAACTAAATAGGGAATCAACATGAAAACTTGTATTAACTGCAATTAATCAACAAGCATAATAGTAGACGCGTCTTTTTGAATTAAGTTCATAAAAATAAAAGCTTTTAAAATAAGTGCTGCGCGCTAAATTTTAGGCATAAAAAAAGCCAACTCAAAATGGGCTGGCTCAATCATTACTAAAATTAGTAACTAAATGGGAAATCAACATGATGCTTGTGTTAACTGCAATTAATCAACAAGCATAATGATAGACGTCCGCTTTTTAATTAAGTTCATAAAAAGATCAAAAATTTTTAGATCTTTTTTAGTTTTTAATTAATGACAACATTTGCTGCTCATCAAACTTTGTAAAGCTCATTGATTTATCAGTAAATAATGCATCAACAAGGGCTTGCTTGTCTTGCTGCATTTTAAATACTTTTTGCTCTATTGAGTTACTCATTATGAGCTTATAAACAAATACAGGATTAGTTTGACCAATACGGTAGGCTCTATCAGTCGCTTGCTTTTCTACTGCGGGATTCCACCATGGATCAAAATGAATAACAGTATCTGCTTGTGTTAAGTTAAGGCCTGTTCCACCGGCTTTTAAGCTAATTAAAAACACGGATGTTTTACCACTGGTAAACTCGTCGATTACTTTATCTCGTTGACGCGTTTGCCCTGTAAGCATACTAAAGTTAATGTTTATTTCTTCAAGGCGTTGGGCTATTAAATCGAGTGCCGATGTAAACTGACTAAATATAATAATCTTACGACCCAGACTTAGCATAAGCGGCAAGTGTGTTGTTAACCATTCAAGCTTAGCGGAGCCTGCTTGAGTATCTGGATCTATTAATTTGGGGTGGCAACAAATTTGCCTTAACTTTAAAAGTGCCTCTAAAAATGCAAGCTTACTTTTTTGTGCGCCTTGTTCGGCAAATAAGTCTATTAGCTTCTCTTCTAATGAACGTGTAATGCCTTGGTACATTTCTTTTTGCTTAGACTCAAACTCAAACTCTTTTGTAAGCTCTGTTTTTTCAGGTAACTCTTGCGCTACTTGTGCTTTAGTGCGGCGCATTATAAAGGGCATAATTAACGCTTTTAACTGCTCAGCCCTCTGCATATCAGCTTCACGCTCAATAGGTGTTTGAAAGTGCTGCTTAAAGTGGGCTTGAGAACCAAGTAACGATGGCATAGCAAAATCGAGTAACGATTTAAGCTCAAGTAAATTATTCTCGATTGGAGTACCACTTAAACAAAGTTTAAAGTCGGCATTTAAGCGTTTAACTAATCGTGAGACCTGTGCGGTATCGTTTTTAATGTATTGTGCTTCATCGAGGATTATATTTTCAAAATATAATGGCGAATAATATGCAATATCACGCTTTAAAAGCGGGTATGTAGTAAGAATGCATTGCGCTTGTGCTAAGTGTTGTAAAGGATCGTTACGGTTTGATCCAAAAATAGTGGTAACTTTTAAACTTTTAGCAAACTTAGTAATTTCGTTTTTCCAATTACTCACCAAGCTAGTTGGGCACACTATAAGTGTAGGGCCTGCTTGAGGGCGGTTAAATGTACTCGCTAAAAATGCAATAACTTGGAGTGTTTTACCCAACCCCATGTCGTCAGCTAAAATACCACCTAATTGATGACGTTTTAAAAAGCTAAGCCAATCAACGCCTTGCTGTTGGTACTCACGAAGTGTTACTGAGTCATTTAAGCCATGTAATGAAACCTTAGGCATTGCCTTATCGGTATTATTTAACTCTTGTAAATATAGCTCAAGTGAATCGTCGTGAAGCTCTACGTTAATAGCTGTGTGCTTTACTAGTTCAGGTAAATACGAAAGCGGAATATTAAATTCGTCACGTGTTTTTACAAATTCAAAACGTTCTTTAAATTCGTTTAATAAGTTAATGGCAGACTTATTAATAACCCCAAATTGACGGCCAAGCGGGTAGTAATAAAACAGTTCACTTTGGCGATTCAATGACTGATAAAGCGAATCAGCATTAGTAAACAACAGCGATGCTTTTGCGTCACACAACAATACTTTGCAGTGCATTTGATGCCCTGCCGCACGGTGTACATGTAAACTCACTTCACATTGTGGATTAGGGCTCGTTACTTTACTTACACTTACTTGCCAACCGCGTTGCTTAAAGCCAGGGAATACTTCGTACATTAGCCAATGCAAATGGATTGAAGACTGCTTTGTAAATACCAGTTCACTTTGTAAACCCCCTTTACAAAATTCAAATCCTAAGTTAATTAGTTCGTTAGTTACAGTATTTTCAAATGCACTATTAATCGTACTTGCAGGTGCAGCACCTGCTAAATAGTTTTTATTTTTATACTTAAATAACAACGAAAGAGATAAACCTTGATCACCCATAGTTACTTTTAAAACAGCATTACTAGAGATTTTAGGCAATGTTGGCTGTAAATTAGTAGGGTGGGGTATTACACCTGCACCAAAGTTATCGGCAAGCTGCTTGTATATTCTATCAAAATTAGCGTCATGCAAAGCAGGCATAGTTTGTAAATGCGCTATTTCGTCTGCACTCAATGGGGTACGAAGACGACCCGCTTTTAAATGATCTAAATCGAGATAAGTAGGCGGTGTTGTTTTTAATAAAGCCCAGTTTTGGGTTTGCTCAAGCTTAATAACTAATTGTGATAGATCTTTATCTTGCTCCCAACTAAAACTCAATGCTTGGCCAGATTGCGCTTTAATTGGCACGCGAGAGCGCTGAAAAAACAAGCGCTCAGTAGCTATCAATTGTTGTAGGGCACTAAAGCCCCATTGGCCTTTTAGCTCAATACTTCCTACTGCATTTTGTGAACGTATCCAACTAAATAATCTAAAATCACTTTCGAGTAAATCATTTGGCGTTACGAAACTATTTAACTGTTGCTCTGTGAGGTTTCGGCCTAACGTGTAATTCTTTTTAGTCTCAAAATTAGCTATTTTAGGTGTTAAAAATACTTTGTTATTTTCAATATCTAATACAAATAATAATACTTGCGACGGTGTATGTTGATCACCACTTTTAAGAGCGCTTAATTCACTAAACCAATCATTAATGAAGTAATCTTCACCGTATTCACCAGAGTGCTCTATTTTAAGCTTAAACAAAATAGCAGCTAAATGTCGGCATTTGGTTTTTGCATTACACGTACAGTGTGTATCAACAGAATAACCAGTTGGTACTTTACTGATCTCAATACGTTGGTTAAATGATGATCCGTTATCCACTTGCACGGTAGAGTCTACAACAGAAAAATTAGGGGTATGCTCTAGCCAGGTGATTTGACCTTTCTTGTAGTACTCTTTGCCTTTATCTAAGACATTTTCGCGAAAAAGTTTTTTAATAAAACGTTCAGAAAGAGGAAACTGGGTAGCCTGCTCATTTTTAATTTCTTCAAAAATAGCCATTAAATCATTTTTTGATAAGTTAGCAGACATGTCACTCTAAGCATTAAATTTTAAAAATAATTCTGCCAGTATATGCCTTATGTGCTCTGAGCTAAAGCACTATTAACAAGATATAAACTGGTTGGAGCTGATAGCTTAGTAAAAAATCGGTTTATAGGTAAAAATGAGTATAAAATTTCGTAAAATATTAGGCACTACATACAAATATAAAGATTAAACGACACGTTATAGATCACAATTTTACTAACAATAATAATAAATCAAGAGCGAATAGCTAAAAGGGGGCGATTAGTTAGTAAAAAAGTGATCTTGAAGAGGAAGTATGATTATTTAAGGTAGGATTAGGCTAGTAAAGATCAGATTTTTACTAACAAAACAATCTGTCAGATCAGTATTTAACTAAGTACATATGTCTGACAGATCATTATTTAACTAACTAATTAAAGACACTTAATAGCTTAGTTAATTGTTCTAAGCGTTTGTCTGTCATCACTTTATTGTCGATTTTGATAGACACATCACCACTTTTTAAATTACGTTGTACCGATACAAACTTATTTTCAAGCACAGCTTCACGTTTAACAGCAACTTGAGGCTCAGCAGTTAGGCATTTGGTGATTGCCATTGCACGCTTGTCGTCACTTGTAATGGCGTTTAGCTCTTCATCACTAGCTAGGTCACTAACAAGTTGATTAAACGTCTCTTGGTCTCTCTCCTTGGCGTTCATGAGCTTTTTAGCCACTTCGCGACCCACGTGATTCGCAGTAGGGTAGAGTGCAATAACTTCAGCAGGTATTTGTTCATACGCTTTAATAGCATCTGCAATGGCGGTGTGTGATACACCTTCAATTGCAGCAATCTCTCTGTAAGATCCTTTTTTACCTTGTTCAATAAGCTCATTTTTAGTTTGCTGGTAAGCTTGTCCCAGCTCCCATAAACTTGGAGCGATATATTGATCTGAAGATACAGCTAAAATTTTAGCGTCTTGCTCAGTAAAGTCACTTGAACTAAGTACTAAATAATCGGCGTTACCTAAAATACAGGCCATACGACGGCGAGAACCCGCTAAGACTAAGCTTTTATCACCCTGATCCCAAAGCAGTGCAGGGTGCTGATTACGGCCATCATCGCTAATGGCAGGTAAAATATCCGATACTGACTTTTCGTTAAGAAGTGCTTGTACACGGCGGTTTTTACCGTATACACCAGTTGTAGATTCAATGTCAGCGTGTGCGATCACTTTGCAAACAAGTGTAATTTGGCGCTCAGGATCGCTCGGTGCTGGCATGCGAATTACATCACCAGCATTTGCTTGTTCAAGTAATGCGTCAAGGCTACTACTTCCTACAGCTGTTGCAAAAGGATCTAAGCGGGTGTCATTTTTACGTTTTTTAGCCATTTTTATTTAACATCCTTACTTAGGGGTATTGAGTGTTGATTGAGTTGACTGCCAATTTGAACGAATAAGCATTTCTAGCTCATCGACCACATCTTTAATATTTTCTTGAGCGCGCATTAGTGATTCACGGCTTGCTAAGCTGTCTGACGCTTTTTGATCAAAAATAGTATTGAAAGACGAAGAGCTAGCAGTAATCGCCGAGCTGTGGTTGATTGGGTAACTCATAACTTGGCGACCGAATGCACTACGAACATCTTTAACAATATCGCGCTGTGAGTGATTACCTTTTACATAGTTGGTTACTAAAAACTGCATAAAGTCCCATCCCTCATGGCCAAGTGCCGCAACGGTATGGTAAATCTCGCCTAATCGTTTTAAATATTTATTATTAGCATCAAAGTCTACAGCTTCTGGATGAACAGGGATAAGCATCGCAGTAGAAGCCATTAATGCATTATAAAACATAAAGTTAAGAGTTGGAGCTGTATCTATTAATATAATATCAAACTCGTCTTTAACAGGGTTAATTACTTTTTCAAGTAACTTATGGTAATGACGAGTTTGCTCATAATTTGAGGTGTCTTTGAGTAATGTTGCAGTTTCGTGCTCAAAATAAAAATCGTCCATACCTGATGGTAGTACACGAATATTTGGGATATGCGTTGGTAAAAATGAGTTTGAAACAAATTCAGGCCATGTTTCGCCCTCATCCAAATCTATACAATCACGCATTAAATCACCAACAGTAATTGGGTCATGTTCGCTTGAAGGAAAAAAGCTTGAAGAAGAGCCTTGAGGATCTAAATCAATTATTCCAATGCGATAGCGCTTAATATTTGTAGTTGCCAGCGCTGCTGCAATATTAACCATGCTGGTTGTTTTGCCACAACCACCTTTGAGAGAATTAATGACAATAACTTGCAGTTTGTCATCACCAGTACGATGATCTGGTTTAATATCCATAATATCAGCCATAGCAAAAATATTTACTAATGTGTAAGCATAATGACCATTGGCGCCGCGTTTTATGTTTAAATCATCAAAGTCACCGTTGTCATGACGTCTTTTTAAAGTACGATTATTACAACCTAATAAATCGGCAGCTGCTTTTTGCGTATAAGTTCTTAATTCTTTTTCTTCTGATTTAAGATGAGCACGATAGTGCTGAATACGACCTTCTAATGATTTTTCAGCTACTTCGGCAGTTGCTTTTAAAAGCCGGTAGGTACTTAACGCGTTATTATTGATAGACATACTTTCTTCCTCAAAGTTAGGCAGTTAGTATAATGTCCATTCAAATTGCTGTAAACAACTATTTAAGACGACATGCATTTTAAAAAGAAGACATTTAAAAATACTTTTACACTTTTAATATTGCTTAGTATAAATAAAGAAGTTTAAAGGTGGTTAAATATATAAGGTAATAAAGGTTAAGGACCTTAAATTAACACATAACATTATGATTAATATAAACAATATAAAAAAAAGCAGATCAGCGTTATACTTGGTTAAGATCAGATCTTTATCTACCTGCAGATCACCTTTTTACTAAGCCTTATTTTTTAAATCAAGTTATACACAGGTTACGCATAAGGTTATGAACAAAAAGAGCCCTTGAGATCAATTTTTTACTAAGTAAATTATAAAGTTATGCACTAACCTTAGCGTCAATAGGTTCGTTTAATTAGTATAGATCTGATCTGTACTTGGTACAGATCAGATCTATGCTAACTCGATAAGCCTTTATCCACAGGGATATTAATTTTAGTATGAATTTGTCGTGCTAAATTTTAAAATAAAGCCATTGTGATGGACAAAATAACAGCTGAGTTAGTAAAAAACAGATTTGTGATGACCCAGTTAGTAAAAATATGATCTGAATTCGCAAGTTATATACATTACTTAGTATAATAGTGATCTAAACGTTTTATTTAAAGTCAGATCGCTTTTATACTAACTTAAACATTTAACTTTTGTTGTTTAATGTGTTGTTATTAGATGTCGCAATAAAAATGGAAATAAGAACAATGAGCCGAAAGGTCAACATCTCGGTAGATAATTTGCCCGATACACTCAGGGGCCAAATCCACGGGGTGGAAAGTGCAATTGATAACGAAAGTTTAGCACTATTTACAGACAACAAAGACGTGCGAATTTCTATTGAAAATGCAGCTCATGGTTTACGTGCATATTCAAACACGTTTAATCATTATGATTTGTGGGGCCGTTTTGTTCGCTCTGGCTATAAAAAATTGCCACTTGAAGAAGCGCCTAAAAAAACAATCATTACGCGTAAAATATCAGAGAAAGTAGATGGTATTTTATACGATGGTGAGATAAAAATTACCCCTGCTGTTGTCAGTACTCGTAAAGATGGTGAAGATATTGAGTATCTTGTTTGGCCATCGGACAGAGAAGAAAAAGTAGAACGAGCACTTATTCGTTTAGCTTCTAAAGGCAAAATAGTTAAAATTAATTTTAAGTCCGGTATTCAATACGCGGTTGTTTTTTCTATGAACGAATTAGCGCAAGAGCTCAAAGCGGTAGGGCAGTCAATGCCATATCCTGCAATTAAAGAGTCACTTGAAGCATTGCAAGGTTCTAAACTTTCATTTAAATACTCAGCAACCGATACTAAAAACTCCGATATAGATGATTCGTTTTACGAGTCAAATATGAATTTTTTATCGTCACTTCACTTTAGTGGCAAAAAAGGTCAAGGTGGCAATGTAAAGTGTGTGGCCTGCTTAAATGCGTTTGTTCATAACATGATTGATAACCTTGAATACAAAGGGTATTACTTTAATAGTGCACAAGAATTAAAACGGGGATTGTCGCGTTGGATGATGCTTCGTTTGTATCACCTTTGGCGTTATGCAGCTCCAGGTAAAACGTATCATTTTAGATTACTTTCTATTATGGAAAAATACGGATCTATTTATTCAACTGATGATATTACGGAAAATAAATTAAAAGCGCTTCGTCGTGATATGACCACCACAATGAAAGATTTGATTGAAAAAGGTGCTATATCAGAATACAGCATTACAAACGTCAAAGATGACAAAACTGGTAACATTATTGATTACACATACGAAATGCACCCCTCTGATCAGTTTTGCGATGAAATACTTACATTGAACAAACACAACAAACGCATTGAGATTCAAGGCGGTAAACGTATTGTTGAAAATGCAGTGTTAATTGATGAAGATAAAATAGAAGAGATAGTAGAAAAATAATAAACGTTATTTTAAATACTGTACATATTTACTAAAAAGGCCACATATTGTGGCCTTTTTAACATAATAGCTATCGGTCAACTTGTTCTAAATATAGCCTATCAACTAAAAAATCATACTCACGTTTTCGAGGATGAGCTTCGGGTTTTTTATAATCAGGTAAGATACCTAGTTTAACGTCTGCTTCTGGATTAATCAGAATAAATGGTAATGCGGCGCTCACATGATAGCGGTTTTGTGCTGTGTATCTCACATTAACTTGAGGGCTTACACGAGTAGGGCGACGAATTCTTAATTTTTCCTTTTCACCTAAACTAGCAACCCGTAATTGTTCTTGAGCTACAAGTGATTGCCATTTTTGTTGATCTATCATTCTTGGATTTCGATAACTGGCCGATTTGTCGAGCATTTCGAGGGCCATTTTTTTAGTCAATGTTTTAGTTGCGTGCTTGTGCATCCAAGTAAACCTAACGGAAAATGGTGATTCACTCTCACTGTGAATCTTACGATAAGCAGCAAGTGTTATTAAATTTGGTATTGCATTATGAACAGCCTCAAATCGGGCATCGTTATTATCAATTGCCAATATACACTCTTTGAAACTAGCTTTAGCTTTGTTAACTTGTGCTATACGATTATTTAAAGCTTGTTTATCTGCATTTTTAATAACAAGTAAACCAGGGTGCCTTTTTAACACGCGACTGCTTAAGCCCGATTTTTTATAAATGTCAGAAAAGGAGTTTAAAATTGCCTTTTGAGCCGGCGCTCCAGTTATTTTAGAGACAAGTATGGACTCAGGAACCTTATTTTCATCTAAATTACTTACATCAGGTAACTGATAGTACTCTGCTCTGGAAAACTCACATTCGTTTAATTCCTCAATTAACCTTAAAGTTAATTCGTTCATTAAATCAAACTGACTCCTAATTTGCACTTTAGTAACCACAACACACCTCAAAGAACACATCTTACTAACTCCATATTATTGCATGTACTTTGTATTGAGTAAATATTTAATAAAACAATACTCGGCGTTAAGATAGTACTAAAAGCAAATAATGCATGATGTGTTCTTTCTGAAGTAAATGGTTCTACTTATTCCTGTAATTTAGTACTGTTTTATTGATTAAAGAGTTAGTCCGCTTAGAGCTTAATTGCCCACGTAGTGTAATAAATGAGAAATTTAAAATGAACTTGGTGCGGTTGTATTCTAAATAATAGTGTTAGTTTTGGTTGTTTCTCTAATTAGTGATTAATATTATAACGTGTTTTAACTATGGGTTATCATCCAAAAGCTTAGAATGTTATACATGATTTTTGCATGAGAGTCATTTAAGGCATCACTGGCAGTTAAGTTTTTAGTTATCACAACTTGCTAAATAACGTTGGCGGCAGGGTGGGAAGGTGAGTGGTGAATCAGCAGATTACCTTGTGTCAGTTGTAAGTATATTCTGGCATCAGAATAATCAACAGCGCTATTCTACTAGGCTTAGAGTACATATAAATGAGCAACACAAAATCCCATATCATATATTTAGGCCTGCACATAGTCCCTGTTAGTTAATAATTAATTTAGCGCGTAAAGTTAAGATTACATTTGATGCAATTTAAGTATGATGTGTTCTTAGGTGAAATACATATAATATACCCTTGTGCTTTATTTATTCTCAATGTGTTAAAATTGAAACTAATTAACTCTAATTGTATGTTTTTAATTACTTTAGTTTATTTAAAATAAAACTAAAGTGATTGTTATATAATCACCTGAGTTAAGTAAAATTACTTTTATACTTAACTCATAACTAAATAATTGGAAAATAGTGAATTTAGTCCTTGAACATAGGGGTCTGCATACGTTAATTTCTTCTTATCAGGTAATGTAGGAATGAGGAAAAATTATGTCATCGTGGAACCCAAATAGCTGGAGAGAGCTGCCAATACTGCAGCAGCCACAGTACCCAGATCAAGAAATACTTAAATCAGTTGAAGGCCAATTAAAAACGGCTCCGCCTCTAGTTTTTGCAGAAGAAACAAGAAGCCTATTCAAACAACTTGAAGACGTGTGCGAAGGTCGTGCATTTTTACTTCAAGGTGGTGACTGTGCCGAGTCGTTTAGCGATTTTAATGCCGCTAATATTCGCGATACATTCAAAACAATTTTACAAATGGCTGTTGTATTAACTTATGGCGGTAAATGCCCTGTAGTTAAAATAGCGCGTATGGCTGGTCAATACGCTAAACCTCGTTCAGCAGACTTAGAAACAATTAATGGCGTGTCTTTACCATCTTACCGTGGCGACATCATTAATAATATTGAGTTTACAGAAGAAGCGCGCATTCCAGACCCACAACGTTTAATGACTGCATACCATCACAGTGCCGCTACGTTGAACTTATTACGTGCATTTGCACAAGGTGGCCTAGCCGATCTTCATCAGGTTAACCGCTGGAACATGGGCTTTGTTGCTGCAAATCCACTTAAAGAAAAATACCAACAACTTGCAGATAAAATTCAAGACGCACTAGAGTTTATGGAAGTGTGCGGAATTAACTCTACAATTGCGCCAAGCTTAAAAGAAACCGATTTATACACTTCTCACGAAGCTTTACTACTTGGTTACGAAGAGGCACTAACACGTCGCGACCATTTATCGGGTGATTGGTACGATTGTTCTGCTCACTTTGTTTGGATTGGTGAACGTACACGCCAACTAGACCACGCACATATTGAGTTCTTTAAAGGCATTAAAAACCCAATTGGTGTTAAAGTTGGCCCAGGTATGGACCCAGACGACCTAATTCGTTTAATTGACGCATTAAACCCAGATAACATTCCTGGTCGTTTAACGCTAATTACACGTATGGGTGCAGACGTACTGCCAGAAAAACTCCCAGCACTAGTACGAAGAGTTCAACAAGAAGGCCGTAAAGTAATTTGGAGTTCTGATCCAATGCACGGTAATACTGAAAAAGCGACTTCAGGTTACAAAACGCGTAACTTCGATAATATCATGCGCGAGATCAGTCAATTCTTCGCTGTACACAAAGCTGAAGGTTCATACGCAGGTGGTGTTCACCTAGAAATGACAGGTCAGCACGTAACAGAATGTACAGGCGGTGCTTACGGTTTATCTGACGATGACTTAGCACAGCGTTACAAAACACAGTGTGATCCACGCCTTAACGCCGACCAAGTATTAGAGTTAGGCTTTTTAGTCGCTGATTTACTAAAAGACGCACGTAAATAATATTTATTGATACAAAAAAAACCGCTTAGTTGCGGTTTTTTTATTTCAAATTTGATGAGTAAGTCAGTACTTACGTCGCTCCAAGTCTGTCTCTATCAGTATTTTTGCAGAAATCTCTTCAACAGAATGATGCGTAGAATTAAAGTAAGCTATTTTGTGACGCTTATACAACATTTCTACTTCGCGCACCTCAATACGGCACTGTTTAATTGAAGCATACTTAGAGTTAGCCATACGTCGATGCCTTATAGCCGCAAGCCTCTCAGGGTCAATCGTCAGTCCAAATAACTTATGTTTATAAGGGACTAAACATTTAGGCAAACCTTCATTATCTAAATCTTCTTCTGTAATAGGGTAGTTAGCCGCTTTAATGCCGTACTGCAGTGCTAAGTATAAGCTTGTCGGTGTTTTACCACTTCTGCTAACGCCAATTAAAATGATGTCTGCTTCGGAAAAGTTTTTAATATTTCCACCATCATCATTCATAAGAGCATAGTTAACCGCATCAATTCTAAAATCATAACTTTTTTCGTGGATAGAATGCGTACGATGCATTTTTGGAACAGGGGCTACATTGAGCTCTTTTTCTATTTTTTCGCTATACGTAGTTAAAAAATCATACGTAACTGCATCAGCCGATTTTATAATTTCACTTAAATTGTGATTTACAAAAGTAAAAAACACGAAAGGCTTTTCACCTGTTTTTGCAGCGGTTGCATTAATTAAAGCTTTAATTTCGTGCGCTTTTTCTTCAGTTTCTACAAATGGAATTGTTTTATGATTAAAATCGATAGGAAACAACGACAAAGTCGCATGCCCAAATACCTCTGAAGTAATTGCTGTTCCATCTGATATATAAAAAGCAGTTCTCATAATTAACCTTTTTATTGCGTTTAAATCCCTAAAATGGGTTTCCCACGGTTTACGTGAGGACTGTTGCCAGTGTAGAATGATGACGACCTTTATAAAAGGTTTTCTTTCTTAACTCTCACAGTTAGACCTACAATTTGTTTTTTTTGGAGAAAGATCCGTGCAAGAATACGTTCTCTGGTATCAAGAGCTTGGTATGCAAGATGTTCCTCGAGTTGGCGGTAAAAACGCGTCACTTGGCGAAATGATTTCAAACCTCGCAAACGCAGGTGTACAAGTACCGGGTGGTTTTGCAACTACCGCAGATGCTTTTAATGAGTTTCTAGATCAATCAGGACTCACCGCCAAAATTCATGACATCCTAGATACACTTGATGTTGATGATGTAAATACACTCGCTAAAGTCGGTGCCGATATCCGCCAATGGATAATCGACACACCATTCCAACCAAACCTAGATCAAGCCATTCGCGACGCATATAGCCAACTCCATGGCGATACTGCAGCAGATGTTTCATTTGCAGTACGTTCATCAGCTACCGCTGAAGATATGCCAGATGCATCATTCGCAGGCCAACAAGAAACTTTCCTTAACGTTGTCGGTATCGATTCAGTCATGGTCGCTATTAAACACGTATTTGCTTCATTATTTAATGACCGTGCAATCTCATATCGTGTTCACCAAGGTTACGATCACCGTGGTGTAGCGTTATCAGCAGGTATACAGCGCATGGTACGTTCAGATAAATCAGCATCTGGCGTAATGTTTAGTATTGATACAGAGTCTGGTTTTGAAGACGTTGTATTTATTACATCAAGCTATGGCTTAGGTGAAATGGTTGTACAGGGCGCGGTTAACCCTGATGAATTTTATGTTCATAAACCAACACTCCTTAAAAACAAACCTTCAGTAGTACGTCGTAATATTGGTTCTAAAGCCATACAAATGATTTACTCAGAAGATAAAGCACATGGTAAGCAAGTAGACATCGTTGATGTTGACCCTGAGCTTTCTAATAAATTTTCGATTACAGATGAAGAAGTGCAAGATCTTGCCAAACAAGCTGTAATCATTGAAAAACATTACGGTCGTCCTATGGACATCGAATGGGCAAAAGACGGAAACGACGGCAAACTATATATAGTTCAAGCACGTCCAGAAACTGTCCGCTCAAACGAAGACTCAAACGTAATGGAACGTTTTCAATTAAATGGCACAAGTAATGTACTTGTTGAAGGCCGTGCAATTGGTCACAAAATTGGTAGCGGTGTTGTACGTGTTCTTGATTCAATCAAAGAAATGGACCAGGTACAAGTAGGCGACATTTTAGTAACCGATATGACCGACCCTGATTGGGAACCAATCATGAAACGTGCAGCAGCGATTGTTACAAATCGTGGTGGCCG
The DNA here is from genome assembly GCF_000497995.1 of Pseudoalteromonas sp. TB25. Lineage (NCBI taxonomy): Bacteria > Pseudomonadati > Pseudomonadota > Gammaproteobacteria > Alteromonadales > Pseudoalteromonadaceae > Pseudoalteromonas > Pseudoalteromonas sp. TB25. The sequence continues at coordinate 11,172 of NZ_AUTI01000321.1, read as the reverse complement.
TACGTGTCACGCGGCAATAATTGCACGCGAACTTGGTATTCCAGCAGTTGTTGGTTGTGGTAATGCAACTGATTTAATTAAAGCGGGCCAAGAAGTAACAGTATCGTGCGCCGAAGGCGATACCGGCTTTATTTACGAAGGTATTTTAGATTTTGAAATACTAACGTCACGCGTTGATAAAATGCCAGAACTACCAATGAAAGTAATGATGAACGTGGGTAACCCCGATCGCGCCTTTGACTTTGCACGCTTACCGCATGCAGGTGTTGGCCTTGCGCGAGTTGAATTTATTATTAACCGTATGATTGGCGTTCACCCTAAAGCGTTATTAAATTTTGATGCGCAAACCGATGCATTAAAAGCAGAAATTACTGACATGATTGCCGGTTACGAATCACCAGTAGAGTTTTACATAACAAAACTGGTTGAAGGTATTTCAACGCTTGGTTGTGCTTTTGCACCGGAGCGTGTAATTGTGCGTATGTCTGATTTTAAATCAAACGAATACGCAAACCTAGTTGGCGGCCAGCAATACGAGCCTGAAGAAGAAAACCCAATGATTGGTTTTCGTGGCGCCGCACGTTATATCTCTGAAGACTTCCGCGATTGTTTTGCACTAGAATGTGAAGCTATAAAACGCGTAAGAAACGACATGGATATGGCAAACATTGAAATCATGATCCCATTTGTACGTACCCTTGAAGAAGGTAAACGCGTAATTGAATTACTAGAAGAGCATGGCCTTAAACGTGGTGAAAATGGTCTTAAAGTAATCATGATGTGTGAGCTGCCTTCAAATGCATTACTTGCTGATGAATTTTTAGAAATGTTTGATGGTTTTTCTATCGGCTCTAACGATTTAACACAGTTAACGCTTGGTCTTGATCGTGATTCAGGTTTAATCGCACATTTATTTGATGAGCGTAACCCAGCAATTAAAAAACTACTTTCTATGGCAATTAAAACAGCTAAAGAAAAAGGCAAGTACGTAGGTATTTGTGGTCAAGGTCCTTCAGATCACGAAGACTTTGCTGCATGGTTAGTAGAGCAGGGCATTGACTCTGTTTCACTCAATCCAGACACAGTAATAGAAACATGGTTATACCTAGCTAAAAAATTAGCAAAGTAATAAATAGGTAAGCTATAAAAAATGCCAGCAATGTATTGCTGGCATTTTTTTATACCCAATTAAAAGTTAAATTAACGGGCTAATTTTTTATCTAAATAAGCACATGATTTAGTTAACGCCTTTTGGCAAAGTGATAAGTAATGTCGCGCTTTAGGGTAATAAAACGAAAAACACAATAAACCCGCCATAAAAAATATAAGTGATGGTCCTGGTACAACCGCAAAAAATAACCCTAGTAAAATAAATAGCACGCCACTGATCTGTAATAGTAATTTTTTCATATAACACACCTCATTACTCGTTAACTTGAGTATAATTTAAGCTGCATTAAAATCGACTAAAAGAGTGTTACAAACTGTAAAATCTTCAATTTCTATTCGCCATCACCATGATATAATTAGTCAAATGCCCTAAAATATCGCCGTCATGATAGCAACAATTACACAGCAAGATGCCGCGACAGAACTTGTCGCAAATTACCTAAACACCATTGCAAACCAAGGTTTTAGTGGAGATACCGATGCAAGTTATGCAACGCGTATTACTGCTTCAACCGATAACAGTGTGTATCAGGAAATACCCCAAGGTGTTATTTTTCCAAAAAGTGAAAAAGATATTCAACTCGCACTGCAAACTGCATCTCGCGACCCATTTTTATCTTTAACTTTTGGCCCTCGTGGTGGCGGAACAGGTACTAACGGTCAATCGTTAACACCAGGTATTGTTGTAGATTTGTCTCGCTATATGCGCGAAATCCTCGAAATAAATGTAGAAGAAGGCTGGGTACGCGTTCAAACCGGCGTAATAAAAGATCAACTTAATGACTTTTTAAAACCTTATGGTTTTTTCTTCTCGCCCGATTTATCTACTAGTAACAGGGCAACTATTGGTGGCATGATAAGTACTGACGCCTCTGGGCAAGGTTCGTTAGTTTACGGAAAAACAAGCGATCATGTTTTAGGGCTTACAACTTATTTAGTCGATGGTACACCTATGTGTACCTCACCAATAAACATCGACAAAGCAAAAATTATAGCCGAGCAAGACTCTCTAATTGGTAGTTTATATAAAACAGTTTTAAATATTTCAATTAATGAACGCGCTGCTATTTTAGCTAAGTTTCCACGGTTAAATAGGTTTTTAACCGGCTACGACCTAGAGCATGTGCTAAGTGATGACTTACTAACTTTTGATATGAGCCGACTAATAACAGGTTCAGAAGGCTCATTAGGTATAGTAACTGAAGCTAAATTAAACCTAACGCCTATTGCCGAATTCAAAACGCTTATTAATATCAAGTACGATAGCTTTGACTCAGCACTTCGTCATTCACCGTTTTTAGTTGATGCACGCGCAACATCGGTAGAAACCGTAGATAGCAAAGTTTTAAACTTAGCGCGTGAAGACATCATTTGGAATTTAGTATCGGACTTAATAACCGACGTGCCAAATAAAGATATGCAAGGCCTTAACATGGTCGAGTTTAATGCAGTATCAAACGATGATATAAAAGACAAAGTAGACACACTTTGTAAGCTTCTAGATGAATGCGTAGCAAAGCAAACTAATGGCGTTATTGGATATCAGTTAACCAGTGATAAAAGCGATATACTAAAAATTTACGCAATGCGTAAAAAATCAGTGGGTTTATTAGGTAATGTAAAAGGCACTCAAAAACCACTCGCCTTTGCAGAAGATACCGCTGTACCCCCTGAAAATTTAGCAGATTATATTGTCGAATTTAGAGCATTACTCGACAGTCATAATTTACAATATGGTATGTTTGGCCATGTTGATGCTGGGGTTTTACACGTACGCCCAGCACTTGATATGTGCGACCCAGAACAAGAAAAACTACTTAGAACTATTTCAGATCAGGTAGTAAAACTAACCGCTAAGTACGGTGGTTTAATGTGGGGCGAACACGGTAAAGGTTACCGAAGTGAATATAGTCCTGAATTTTTTGGTGAGCATTTATATACGCAACTTCGTAAAATAAAAACAGCTTTCGATCCTAACAACCGCATCAACCCCGGTAAAATATGTACTCCTATCGATAGTGAAGACTCACTAGTTAGTGTTGATGGACAAAAGAGATCGCACTTCGATAAGCAAATATCAATAGAAGTTAAAACCAGTTTTAACAATGCAATGACCTGTAATGGTAATGGCATATGCTTTAATTACGATGAAAATTCACCTATGTGTCCATCGTATAAAGTAACTGGCGATCGTCGTAATTCACCAAAAGGACGCGCAAGTTTAATGCGCGAATGGCTTCGTTTACAAGAGTCAAAAAATGTAGATTTACTCGAAGTAGAAAAGCAGCTTAACAAAGGTGAAGTAATCACCTGGTGGGAACGTTTTGTTCACAGCCGCGAAAAACGAAAAGGTATTTACGACTTTTCTCACGAAGTAAAAGCGTCAATGGATGAATGTTTAGCGTGTAAAGCATGTACAACTGCCTGCCCAATTAAAGTAGATGTTCCTACTTTTCGTTCGCGCTTTCTAAATTATTATCATAGTTATTATGCGCGTCCGCTAAAAGATTACCTTGTTGGTAACATAGAGAACAGCGCGCCATTAATGGCAAAGTTTGCAAAAGTTATAAACCCAATTGTTAAAACATCATTAGTAAGCAATGTTATTAAAAAAACAGTTGGCTATGTTGATACACCACAGTTAAGTATTCCTGCACTTTCAAAGCGTGTTACTAAAACACAAAAATTTGATTTTGATTTATTAAATAAATTAAATGCAGAGCAACAAAGTGAATATGTATTAATAGTACAAGACCCATTTACGAGCTTTTACGAAGCGGAATTAGTAGAAAGTTTTATTGCTTTAATAATCCAACTTGGCAAAAAACCAATGCTATTACCTTTTAAACCAAATGGTAAACCGCAACACGTAAAAGGTTTTTTGCATGAATTTAAAGTTACAGCTAAAAATGCAGCTGAGTTTTTAAATAAATTAAATGATATTAATGCACCGCTAGTCGGTTTAGATGCGTCACTCGTTATGTGTTACCGCGATGAATATAATACAATTTTAGAAAATAACCGTGGTGAATTTAATGTGCAACTTGCGCATGAATGGTTAGAAACACAATCGTTTAAAACACTCAGTGCAAAACAAAATACAGATACCGAATTTACATTATTGAGTCATTGTACTGAAACAACTGCACTGCCAAAAGCAGCAAATGTTTGGCAAACAATCTTCAGTGATATTGGTTTAACATTAAAAACAACAAATACAGGTTGCTGTGGAATGGCGGGGACTTATGGCCACGAAGCACAAAATCAAGATAACTCACGTGCGCTTTACGAAATGAGCTGGAAACCAATTGTAGATAAAAATAAACCTGAGCAACTTTTATCTACGGGCTTTTCTTGTCGTAGCCAAGTTAAACGTTTTGAACAATTTAAACCAAAACACCCAATTGAATTACTAGCACAGGTACTTAGCTAATAAAAGTTAAAAAAAAGGCGTAACTTAAAAATAAGTTACGCCTTTTTTTATTAATACCCATTCGCTTAATTAAATGATCGTTTTTGAGGCTGGAAAAACGCCTTGATACCTCGGCAAAAAATTCACTAATTTTTATAAAAGCTATTTAGATTTTTTAGCGAAACTGTCTGCAATTGGCTTTGTACTTATACCGTGAATAAATACACTAAACAAAATAGTCGTCATTGCTATTGTCGCTATTTGATATTTGTTTTCTATTTGCGTATCAATCACCATCAATGTAAAAACAATTGATGCTAATCCTCTTGGTCCAAACCACGCAAATGTAAAACGCTCTTTAATATTCAATGCCGTAAACTGCAGTGACAACATAACTGGAATTATTCTAATCAATGTTGTACTTAACAAAGCGTAAATTATAATTTCAGTATTTAATTTCGGAATAACTAAGTAAGCACAAACAAACCCGAACAAGCACCAAATCATTAGCGATGTAAAATCTGCAATGTGCTCTGAGTCTTCAATTAATTCTGTTCTAACTTCTTCAGTCGAAAATTTATCAAATAATAAGCCTGCAATAAACACCGCAATAAATCCACTGCCATGAAAATACTGAGTGACAGAAAAAACAGCCATAGCAAAACCGAGTAATAAAAATGGACTGGTATTTTGTGCAAAGTAATGACGTTTCATTGCAAAGTTTAAACTCGGTATAAAAACAGCGATACTTGTAATAGCTATTAATAGAGCCAGGCCAAGCTCTCGGCCAAACACACTTAATGTTTGTGTTGCAGTAATAGCTGAGTCAGGATTTTTAGCGAGTAATATAAATATTAAAAATATGGGCACACATAATCCATCGTTCAAACCACTTTCAGTATTTATTCCTTCGCGTATTTTTTCAGGCACTTGTGTACTTGCTAGTAACCCTTTACTTAATGCCGCATCGGTAGGTGTTAAAATAATAGCGAGCAACGCCGCTTGAATAAGTGAAAGCTCAGCAAAGAAAAATAAAGCAACAGCAATACCGAGTAATAAAGTTAAGGGTAGGGCAACAAACAACAGTAAACTAGGATACTGAAAACTATGCCTTAATACACTTAGCTTTGATTTAGCTGCATCAGAAAATAAAAATATACTTAGCGTAAGCTCTATAAATGGTAATAAAAGATCAACGCCTTCTTTTATTTTATTCCCTTCGTTGGGTAGCATTAAAGCTAAACATATTCCCCCAACAACAAAAAACATTGGGCCTGTTACTTCTGTTTTTTCTAACTGGCGAAGTGTTAAAGAATAAATTAAAAATAGTCCGCCTATAAATGATATTACTAAATACTCCATTAAATTTTCCTTTTAAGTCCTGATTTTGCTCGCTCTTTAATATTTGTTTGAATATAAATTTGATCGGTAGTCGCAATTTTAGAATGGCCTAAATCTTCTGATAAATGTTTGAGCGGTCTGGTTTGCGCATCATGTGTAGCACCAGTATGACGAAGCCAATGTGCAGTTGCAGCGCCAAGTTGTTCAGCGTCATCTTTAAAACCATCATCAAGTAATGATTGCTGAGCATAATCAAAACTTTGTTGAACTAAACGCCTAATTTGCCTTACGGTCATACCACCTTGACCGCGAATTTTATGAACTAACGGCTCAGATTCATCAACCCGAGGAAGGGCAGGTAGACCTCGATATAATCTGTATCGTTTTAAATATTCAACAAAATCATCACTTAAGGTTACATCTCGTAATTTATTACCTTTACCCATTATACGTAAAAACCAAAATCCATCATTATCTTGCCAAAAATGAGACATCACCGGCGACCATTGTGGGCGCTCAGATAATTCTGAAATTCGTAAATAAAGACCTTTTAAGCAGGCAAGCGTAAACAAATTTCGCTCAAAATCAGGGTTATGTTCGCATAAATCACGCGTTACACCAAAAACGTATTCCCATTGAATATCACTTAATGTATCAGGAATTTGAATTTGTGATTGAACAACTAAATACGGGCTATTTTTTTTAACAACAGGGACAAAGTTCGCGAATGTTTTTTCTTCGAGTAGGGCAAACTTATAAAATACATTTAAGGCAGTAAACATGGCCGATAAAGTTTGTTGGCTGGCAGTCGATTCTTTTAGCATAAAAGGGCGCCAATTTTGATTTAATCTACGAATTCCTTGCTCATCTTTATAACGCCATTGCACTGAAGTTGCAGCCCATTCTTTATCAGGTTCAACCATAAAATCAACGTAAGCTTCAACATCTTCACGTTTTAAATCGAATACTGATTTTTCTGCTATTAACCACGACCATAAATAAAAGCGTTCAAGTTCATTTCGAAAACGGCTATAAGTCGCTTCTGATTTTCTGCCATAAACATATAAAAACTGATATAAGAATGTCAGATCGGCTTTTGATTCAGTTACAGTCAAGCCAACTTCCTGTATAAAGGATGCAAGTTCTGGGTATTCTGAATTTAGAGTACCGTCATCTAGATGGGCAATTTGATATCTTAATTGTTTTAACGTATCAACCAAAGCAACAAGCATAATGTATAAATATTCAATTAAATAATAGGCTTACAGAATAACGTTAAAGTCCGATACTGTCTAGTATTGGACATAGTAAATCTCTAATTATTTTAATGCCGTGATTATTCTATGGTTGTTGGTTGCTATATCTTATTAAGGAAAACATTATGAAAAAACTAATTATACTAAGCATACTTGCTTTAACTGTTGCGTTAACTGGGTGTGCTACTACAGGTAGCGCATCACCAAGCGAAAAACGTTCACTTGTACAAAGTATGAAAACAAATACATTAGATAAATTATACGCTGAAAAACCTGATGTTAAGAAACAAATTGCTAATTCGGCTGGTTACGCTGTTTTTGATAACGCGAACGTAAATGTTGTTTTAGCCAGTTTTGGTGGCGGTTACGGCGTAGTTAAAAATAACCTTACAGGTAAATCGACTTACATGAATATGGGTGAAGCCGGTTTAGGGCTTGGTTTAGGTGTAAAAGATTTTAACGTTGTAATGGTTTTTCATAACCAAGCTGCATTAAATAGATTTATTGAACATGGTTGGGCTTTTGGCGGAAACGCTGATGCAGCAGCTAAATACGAAGATAAAGGCGGTGCACTGGTTGCCGAAGCGATTGCAGATCAAGTGACTGTATATTCTGTAACCGAAAATGGCCTTGCACTACAAGCTGTATTAAAAGGTACTAAGTTTTGGGTTGATTCAGAGCTTAATTAACCACCAAATTACTCTCCTAAAAGCGGGCTGGTTTGTATAATCACGCTCGCTTTATTAAAACCCATCTAATTTAACATAACGTAATTTATGGGTTGTGTTCTATATTTCTATGCTGAAGTATTCTACGTAAGTTTTTCATATTTCAATTCAAATAAATTGCTGTCAAGTTTACATTTATAGACATTTCTAAAATTTTCATAGCTATTATAAAACCTTCCTCTATTTCCAGATGCTAACTTAGTCCCCTCTATTATTGCTTCTTTCATTTTCTTTACATCTGAATTTACTCCTAAGTAAATTTTAGATATTTTACTTGGATTAACTTTAATTAAGAACATCACTTGATAAGCTTCATAATTTCTCCAAACTGAATTCCATCTTGAAAGGTCATTTTCACAAAACCCTGCTAGAAAAAACACATTAGATAGATCATTAATTTTTTCTCTTAAATCACCTTTATAACCCAGTGAGCTCAGTTTATTTTTGGTTTCATCTGAATTACCAAGTGTTATGACTTTATTGCAGTTCGTAAATGGTAGTGCAAATCTATATTCTTCCTTGTGCTTCCAAGATTCATGTTTACTAAAGAAATAATGTTTCGAAAAATTATTAACCTCTTCATCTGATAAAGTAGTGATATTTTTGCTATAGCTTCGCTCTCTATTATAAATAACATTGTTACTCAGGTAGGCTTCAATATCATTAGTTTTATCTATATCAAAAATAGAAAATGGATCTTCTTCATCAACTTCAAATTCAACTAATATACCTTTACTGTTAGTTGCATAGTTACCCCACATTGGCATACTTTCTTTATTTTTGCTTAAAGACACATAACCATATAAATCTAAATATGGATTTATATCTCTGTGCGAATTAAATTCTCTCCCACAAATTTTTATAGTCTCTTGGCTGACATCTTTTATTTTATTTATATCTATTCCTGTTGGTAAAACTTCAAAAGGATCATTCTGACTATTGTTCTGACTTAGCCTAAGTGTAGGCTCTGTTAAGAATGCCGTAGCAGCATCAGCAGATAAATATTTGTATAGTTTCATAAAATCTCCTTTTTAATTTCTTATTTATAACAAGTAACTAAATAAATAATCCTATCCCATTATATCTATGGTACTAAATAATTTATTTTCTAAATTTTTATCTAACGCTTCAGCCAACTTTTCTGTTTCACTAAAAACAGTATTCCAATATTTAATGCGTGTATCTGCATCAAGATCGGTAAAGTCGTTTCTGTCTGGAATTTTTCCGTACGGTAAGCTTGCTACAAATTCTTTTGATGGGGTGATCATTACTACTTTGTCGTAATTAAGTGGCGACACTTTACGTTTTAAATTTTTATCAAACCACCCTGCTTTTGGCTCTGAATTAAAATGCGGATATAAAATTAAGCCTGGGTTATTAATTTTTAAATCAAAGTGGTAATCGATAATTCCGCCGTCGCGATATATTCCTTGCGGCGAGCCTGCAATATTCTTTATGCCTTGCATAACAAGTGGTATAGAGCCCGATGCAAGTAATGCATCTTTTAAATTATTTTGAGTAAGCGCTATGTTTTGCGTTTTAAAATTGTAGCTGTCGGTAATTGATAAGTCACTTGTTGCTGGGCCAAATATAAAGCGCTCATACTGTGAGCCTAATAATTTTCGGTTAACGCGGTTAAGCATGTAACTTTTTGATAAACCCATTAACTGTATTAATTTATTTTCGCTGGCAATAAAGCCATTCGATTTTGCTACTATAAAGTGCGCTTTAAATATTGGGTTATTTATAATTTCGATTACGCCGTTATCGCCAAAAACATCTTCAAGTAATGCGCGCGCTTTTATTGTTATTTCATTTGGTGTTGGTTTATTACTTGAATATCGGGTTTGCGAATACGATTTTGCTAATCGCTCAATCGCAGCAACAGGATCGTTTTGTGCAAAACACGCAGAGCGAAAAGCGCCAGCAGATGAGCCAATTAAATTAAGTGGTTGGGTGCGGTTTTTAAAAAATTCACCAAAAATATATTTATCTAAGCCAAATAATGTAAACCATTTAGGACCGCCACTTGCACCTAAAAAAGAGGTGAAAAGTTCAGGTTTAAAGCCCTGTTCGTTAATAATTTTAGCCGCTGTTTTCCCTGCGTGAATCTCGATCATCTAAAAAATTGTGCCTTTTATTTTGGTTGCTTCTGTTATTTTTACAATACTGAAAGTGAATATTTATGCAAAGTAAAAAGCGGTTTTATGTTGCCATAAAACCGCTTTTTGTAGTTAAGTGTGCTGAACTAGTCCCAAATGCCGTCTTCGCATTTGCCCTGTACTTTTACATCTTTTACTTTAAATTCGGGCTCTAAACCTTTGTCTCTTTGTGCGTGGTAATCGCTCGTAACAGACAAAATAGTCGGCGTTAACAGTATAATAGCGATAACGTTAACCACTGTCATTAACCCTAAGGCAATATCGGCTAAATCCCAGACTTCTTTTAAGGTGGCCGACGCGCCCCACAACATCATTGATAAATAAAGCAAAGTGTAAATGCCGCGCCCTACTTTGTTGTCGAGCTTAAATAAGTGCAAGTTGCTCTCTGCATAGGCGTAGTTTGCCACTACCGATGTAAAAGCAAATAAGGTTATAGCGGCTGCTACAAAGTAAACACCACCTTGTGCTAAATGAGCGGTCATCGCGCTTTGTGTTAAACGAATGCCTTCCATTTCACCGCTTATGTCTATATCGGCTAATAAAATGATCACCGCGGTACAGCTACACAGTACTATTGTATCGAAAAATACGCCTAGCATTTGTATGTAACCTTGCGTTACAGGGTGATTAGGAATTGGGCTGGCACTTGCTGAAGCATGCGGCACACTACCTGCACCGGCCTCATTAGAATATAAACCACGTTGTATACCGTTTTTAATGGCTGCGCCCATTGCACCAGCCCCAGCTTCTTGTAAACCAAACGCCGATAAAAATATATCTTTAAGCATGGCAGGTACTTGCGTGAAATTTATAATAGTAATAATTACGGCAGCAAGTACAAACACAATGCCCATTATTGGCACAACACGCTCTGCAAATCGGGCAATTGCTTTAAAGCCACCGAGTATAATTGAGCCGGCTAGTACGGTAATGACCAGGCCTGAATAAAATGTAGGAACTTCAAACGCGTAATTAAGTGCGTCGGTAATTGTGTTAGTTTGCATTGCGCTAAACGTAAAGCCGTAACCTAAAAACAAACACGCGGCAAACACAATTGCAAATGCTCGGCTACCCAAACCTTGTTGAATATAATATGCAGGGCC